>JANMSC010000233.1:0-2224 GCA_031388885.1 Gemmatimonadales bacterium
CCCCATGGCACGCGTGATACGGCATGGGCGATCAGCCGTGGCGAGAATGCTGACTCGCGTTCAAAGGACCCACGAACCTACTTCCGATACGGTGCCGCGCCGAGCAGCGAATGGACCGTGACGCACGTTGCCGCCCCTCTAGTGCCGGGCTGCTATGTGCTTGATGTCGCCGGCTTGGGACTGGGTGGCCTCTCGAGATTCCAAGTAGATAGCAACGGCCTCGCACGAGAGATCCCTTGGCCAGTTCCCGTGGACAGCACGCGGTGACGCATCCCGACCAGCGATCTAACGTTCGTTGGAGCAGACGAGCGGTCTTTGGAAGCTCGCTGCGCTCGCATTGATTTGATCCGCTCGCAGCTCAACTTTGGCGTTAGACGTCAGCCGGGCCACACAGTAGCTTTCGGAATCTCCCCAGGAGAGCTCCATGCAGCTCAGCTTGACCGCCGTGTTTCGGAAGGTGCCCGAGGGCTACGTCGCTTTCGTCGAGGAACTCCCCGGAGCGAACACTCAAGGGGAGACTCTCGAGGAGGCGCGCGCGAACCTGACGGAGGCCGTCACGCTTGTGTTGGAGGCGAATCGGGCGCTCGCGGAGGAGGAACTCGTGGGTGAGGACGTGATCCGCGAAACGCTGCGTCTCACCGCCTAAACTGTTCCCAGGGTGAGGCGGATTGATCTCGTCCGGCACCTGCAGGCGCACGGTTGCGAGTTGCTACGCGAAGGCAGCGCACACTCCGTGTTCGTGAATAGGCAAACGCGCAAGAGCACCGCCGTCCCGCGCCATCGCGAACTAAACGACTTCCTGGCGCGGAAGATCTGTCGGGACCTGGAGATTCCGGAGCCCTGACGTCTAACGAGGCGCTGCACGCTGACGGGCGCATTTCGGATTGCGGGCTACGCCCGCATCTTGTGATAGGCGCCCGCAGGTGAGCTAGTGTACCGATGCCAAAGTCTCTTTCGCTTTACGGACTTTGGCCAGGATGGATTTGACGGATGCCGTCCAGACGAACGGCGCCGGGTCCGCATTGCGGCGGTCGAGGTAGCTGGTGATGGCCGCGATGAGTTCATCGACGGAATTAACGGCGAGGCGACGAAGTTTCCGGGTCGTGAGTTCGCTGAAGAGGCGTTCGACCAGGTTGACCCAGGACGCGGATGTTGGCGTAAAGTGGAAGTGCACGCGGGGATGGCGCCGGAGCCACTGGTCGACGGCGGGCGTCTTGTGGGTTCCGTAGTTATCCAGGATCACATGCACACTCAGGCCCTTGGCGACACTGCGCTCGACTCGCGTCATGAAGGCGAGAAAGTCCTGCTGCTTGTGCTTGGGCCGGCACTCGTGTTGGACATCGCCCGTCGCGACGTTGAGCGCCGCGAACAGTGTCGTCGTCCCGTGCCGCAGGTAGTCATGCGTGAAGGTCCCGGCCCGGCCCTTCTTGAGCGGCAGCCCGGGCTGTGTGCGATCCAGCGCTTGAATTTGACTCTTCTCATCCACCGAAAAGACCACCGCCCGTTTCGGCGGATTCACGTAGAGGCCCACGACATCGCGCAGTTTCGTGACGAACTCGGGGTCGGTGGACACTTTGAAGTACGAGATCTGGTGCGGCTTCAAACCATTCGCGCGCCACAGCCGCGAAATGGTCGCCTGATGCCACCCCGTCTCCTTGGCCATCAGCCGCGTGCTCCAATGGGTACCGCCATCCGACGGCGGCGTCTTCAAGGTCTTCACGACGATCTGCTCCTCCTCCGTGGCGTCCAGTTGCCGTGGCCGCCCAGAGCGCGGCCGGTCCGTCACGAGGCCGTCCCGTCCCTCGGCCTCATAGCGGTTGAGCCACAAACTCACGGTCGGTCGCGAGACCCCAATCGCTGCGCAGATGGCGTCGCCCGACAGGCCGTCCGCCGAGGCCAGCACAATCCGCGCACGTTCCACCACGCGCCGCGCGGTCGTGCGGCCGCGAACCCACTCCTCCAGCACCGCACGATCGCCCCGCTTCAGCTTGGTGATTCGGATGGGCAGTGGCATGGTGACCAGTATACCACAGACCCCATTGTTATGCAAGCGATTTCTGCATCATACCACTAGGTCCTCTTGAATCTCTCGGGCGGCATCCCGCCCTTCACTTCTTCGGCTTAAACACCAATAAGAAATAAGCGGGTGCACATCAATCGAACAATTGATCCCCTCTCGCACAGCATGATCAAGCGATTTCCTGAGACTGCTTTGGAATCATCA
>JANMSC010000242.1:0-2730 GCA_031388885.1 Gemmatimonadales bacterium
CACTTTCGCTTCCAGTGTCACGGGGAAGAGGTATTCCATTTAGAAATTTCCCTCGGCTATCAGCATCGCGGCGTCGAGCGGATGTTGGTGGGTGGCCCCACCAAGCGCACCATCCACTATATGGAAACCCTGGCCGGAGACACCTCGATCGGTCACGCCACCGCATACTGTCACGCCGTTGAGGCACTAACGGGATGTCGGGTTCCCGTGCGGGCGCATGTGGTGCGGGCGATTGCGCTGGAACTGGAGCGGCTCGCCAATCATACCGGGGATCTCGGCGCATTGGCTGGGGATGTCGGGTATCTTCCCACAGCGTCCTATTGCGGGCGCATACGCGGCGATTTCCTGAACCTGACCGCGCTGCTTTGCGGGAGCCGTTTCGGTCGCGGGCTCGTGCGACCAGGGGGCGTCGGGTTTGCGGTCGAGGCCACGCGGGTTGCACAATGCCAAGAACGATTAGAACGAGCGGTGCAAGATGTTACCGGGGCAGTCTCCCTGCTGTGGGAAACGCCCTCCGTGTTGGCGCGGTTTGAAGAGACGGGGATCGTCTCGCGCACGACGTGTGACGCGGTAGGATTAGTTGGCCCGGCAGCGCGCGCCTGTGGCGCGGACCGCGATGTGCGCCACGATTTTCCCTCGGGCATTTTTCGTTTTGCCCACATTCCCGTAGCAACCTGGCACACGGGCGATGTCTTCGCGCGGGCCTACGTGCGCTGGTTGGAGATGCAACGATCGGCGGCGTTCATTCGTGAACAGCTTGCCGCACTGCCGGACGGACCCAGCCATGAAACCGTGGAGTCACTTCCGGCGCACCATTTCGTCGTCTCCCTGGTCGAAGGCTGGCGCGGAGAAATCTGTCATGTAGCGATGACCGATGCCGCGGGGCATTTTTCGCTGTATAAGGTTGTGGACCCCTCGTTTCACAACTGGATGGGACTGGCGGTGGCGCTGCGCCATCAGCAGATTTCCGACTTTCCCCTGTGCAACAAGAGTTTCAATCTTTCTTATTGTGGTCACGATCTCTGAGGTCACACTATGCTCAAGCTCCTGAGAACCCGTCTGCAGCAAGGACATCGCACGATTCCCTATCCGGCTGAAGCACCGGTGTTACCGGATCGGTTCCGTGGCGCTCCGACGCTGGACGCGACGAAATGCGTCGATGAGTGCCGTGCGTGTGTGAATGCATGTCCGACTGATGCGATTGAGAAGGACACACGCGGACTACGACTTGATCTGGGGCGGTGCCTCTTCTGCACGGAGTGTGAACAGGCCTGTCCCACGGGGGCGATTCATTTCACTCAGGATTATCGCCTGGCGACGCGCGCACGTGCTGATCTGATCACGGATGGCAACGTTCTCCGTCTGGCCGATGCGCTTGATGCCACCAGTCGCCGCCTTTTTGGTCGTTCGCTCAAACTGCGACAAGTCAGTGCCGGCGGCTGTAACGCCTGTGAAGCCGATGTGAACGTGCTCAATACGGTTGTTTTTGACCTGGGGCGCTTTGGCATTCAGTTCGTGGCGTCACCACGTCACGCCGATGGCGTGTTGATTACCGGCCCGGTGACCCAGAACATGCGGCTTGCCCTCCAGAAAACCTACGACGCCGTCCCGGCCCCCAAGCTCGTGATCGCGGTCGGTGCCTGTGCGATCGCGGGCGGTCCATTCATGGATCACCCTGAAGTCCACAATGGTGCGGACGCCGTGGTCCCGGTTGATCTTTACATCCCCGGCTGTCCGCCCCATCCGCTCACCATTCTCGATGGGCTGTTACGGCTGCTGGGCAGAATACCCAACGACCGTCTAAACCAAAGTATCGCGTAACTCAATTCAGAGGTGTAGCTTGACCCTTGCAGTCTACTCATAAGGAGGGCCGACAATGACGAAGATCATCGACGCGGATGGGCATATCGTTGAACCTCGCACGTTCTGGCAGGACTACATCGAACCCAGGTTTCGTGACCGGCTGCCACGCATTGCCAAAGACTCCGACGGTATCGATCGGATTGCGGTCGGAGACAAGATCAACACAAACAGTATCTACGCACCGGCCGCGATGTGCATACCAGGAGGCTTGGCCGCTCCGGAGCTAGCGCGCAGACTTTCGTGGGACGACCTGCGCCCCGGCAGCTACGATCCACATGCCCGTCTCCAGGACATGGACTTGGAGGGCATCGACGTTTCCGTGCTTTTCCCGTCCATCGGCATCGGCTTTGTCGCGATCAAGGACCCCGAGCTCTCGGCCGCGGCGTGCCGCGCCTACAACAACTGGATGGCGGATTTCTGCCGCGTGGCTCCCGACAGGCTCTATAGTGTCGCGCCAGTGCCGCTGCACGATGTCGAGGCGGCGATCGTGGAAATGCGTCGAGTGGTCAAGGAACATGGTGTCAAGTCGGTACTCGTCCGCTCAAATCCGTACAACGATCGCCGTCTCAGCGATCCGGCGTACGACCCGTTCTGGGCTGAGGCACAGGAGCTGAACTGCACGATCGCGCTCCACGCTGCCGTCACTGGTGATATGCCGACGGCGGGATTCGACCGCTACCATGATTTTTTCCAGCGCATGATCATTTCCCATCCGCTGGAACAACAGATGGCCTGCATGGATATGATCTGCGGCGGGGTGCTCGACCGATTCCCGCGGCTGCGAGTCGCATTCCTCGAAGCGGGTGGCGGCTGGATTGCGTACTGGCTGGCGCGGTTGGACGAATTCCACGACAAGATCGGCTACAT
>JANMSC010000246.1:0-4214 GCA_031388885.1 Gemmatimonadales bacterium
GTCTCGCGGAGCGCGGGGATCAACGGTGCGACCTCTGCATCTTGTGCGCCGAGTGCCGAGTGGAGCGCCATGCAGTAGTGGCAGCCGACCTCGTAGCCGACGGTTTCCTCGACCTGGAGGTCGGCGTTGCCGCGTGCGAACACGGGCACGGCGGTCGATGTGGTGAACAGCGTGCCACTCGGGACGCCCGCCAGGGCGGGCCCGAGCTGCGGGTGCAGGCGAAGCCCCGCCTCGAGCGGCGCAAGGTTAGCTGGCGGTGCGGCGTTCACTCGGAGGAAGAACTCCGAGTAGTTCGGCGTCTGGAAGGCCTTGTTGACCGTGAACCGGAACGAGTGGTTCGCGTTCGGCGTGAAGACAATGCCGCCCTTCGGTGAGAACTGCCCCTTGAACAAGTCGCCCTCGTCGTAGCGGCCCGCGCCAACGAGGCGAACCTTCGCACCCAGGCGATACTCCAACTGCCCGTACGCGGAGTACACCTTGTCCGTCCGGTCGTCGTCCTCAAGACGCATCAGTGTGCCGAAGGTGTTGACGTTGTATTGGCGGGCGGATGCGCCCAGCACCACGCGGGCGTTGTCATTGAGGAAACGCGCGTTGCCCTGCGCCTCGGCGTGCATGATGTCGGACGTCTCGAGCAGCTCGACGCCGGACGCAAGCGAGTACTGCGGCTCCTTCGACTCGCGACGGTTCCAGTAGCCGAAGACGTTGAGGCGCTCGCTGTTGTATGCGGCACGAGCGAACGGCTTGAACGTCTTGGTGATCTGCACCCGACCGATACCGGTGACGAGCACCTCGTTTTCGGCTTGTGCCGCGCCGCCCTCGACGGTGAACACCCCCCCGGAATTGAGGTAGCGGTCGAGGCGTGCCGTGCCATACATCGCAACGACCGGGTCGCGATCGCCGACAGCCGCGCGAGCGTTGGGCGGGGCAAGCGGATTCAGGGTCTGCCCGTTCAGCGGCCGCCTTTCAGGTGGTGTCTTCGGGATCAGCAATGAATCCTTATCCGCCAGCGACCCGCGGTACTCGCGCCGCAAGTCGAGCGAGTCGAGTGAGGTGCGTGAGCGAGTCCAGGTGTCGTTGGTCGAGTAGCCGCCAGACACGCGCGCTCCCCACCGGCCCTCGCCAAAGACCATCGCGTAGCGACCGTCGGCTTTCAGGGTCGAGAGCTCACCACCCGACAGCGAGACCTTGCCACCCTGCGATTCACGCGGCGAAAGCGTCGTCATGTTGATGACACCGGCAAACGCATTGGCGCCGTAGAGCGCCGAACCCGGACCGCGCACGAGTTCCATGGAGCGAAGGTCGTCCAGCGCGACCGGCAGCGTGTTCCACTCCTGCGAGCCGAGAAACGCAATCGCGAGATCGCGACCATCGATGAGCGTGAGCACTCGACGGTTGAGCGACGAGTTGAATCCGCGGGCGTTGACGTTGAAGTCGTTGATGCCGCTCTGCACGATGTCGACACCGGGCGACTGCGCGAGTGCCAGTGGCGCCTGGCCCGTGGGCGAGGTGTTCTGGAGCACGCGCGGATCAATCAGCGTCACGGCGGCTGGCGCCTCGACGATGCGCTCGGGCTCGCGTGATGCCGTGGACACGGTGAGGTCGGCGAGGTTGACCGCCTTCGGCTCGAGAGTGATGTCGACCGTCGCGTCGCCGCTGATCGTCACCGCCCGCTCCGCGGGCGCGTATCCAAGCCACCGAAACACGACGAGCTGTTCCCCCGACGGAACTCGCTGAATCATGTACCGACCGTTCACGCCGGTGACGGTGGCGAGGTTGGTGCCCCGAACCGATACCATGACGCCGCCGAGCGGTGCGCCGTCGCCAGCGCGGGTCACTGACCCACGGATGGTACTGGTTCCCTGTGCCGCTGCTGATCCGGTACCCGCCGCGAGAAACGCGAGGAGTGCGAGACCGCGAAGCCGAACGTTCCTCAGGAACATGCGGACAACCTCAAGCTGTGGGGATTGGGAGATGGCTTCAGACTTCCGTCGCCACGCGACGGCTGCATATGAATCTGACGATAGAACCGCGAACACGGAAGAGTCAGGGGTCAGGATCGGGGTCCAGGGCGGCCGCAAAACTCCGAACGATGTCGCCGGCCGATTCGATGGAACGGATCCCCGAGACGCTCCGCCCCGCCTGCCAGTACTCGGTTCCACCGGCCTGATCGAGGGAGGACCGCTTGAGCTGCCAGAGCGACCGGAGGGCATAAAACGTCCGTATCCAGTGCTTTCGGCGCGACCCGCGCAGCATCCAGCGGGCAAACGGGCCCGCCCGCAGGCCCATGCGCTGGATGTAGGGGGTGTTGATCACTGCTACGGGGACACCCGTAATCCGCTCGCTCAGGACGATGTTGTCTTCTACAGCCGCAAGAATGGCGGCCTTGTACGGCCCACTCGCCAGGCACTCGGTGGTGGCGATGAATCGAGTGCCGCACTGGACCCCGGCGTATCCCAGGTCGATCAGCGCTCGGAACGCCTGCGGATCCCCGACGCCGCCGGCGCCGATCACCGGGAGCCCAAACGGCCGCAATTCGTCGAGGAGGGCGGCCGCATCCCGCGGACCGGCATGGCCACCGGCTCGGCGGTTGACCGCGATCAGCCCGTGCACCCCGCCGGAGGCAGCCTTGGCGGCCCACTTTGCCTCAGTGACGTCGTGATAGACCACGCCGCCCAACGGCGTGACGGCATCGACGACCCAGCGGGGATTGCCAAGGGAGGTGATGAAGAAGCGAACGCCCTCTTCGAGCGCGATGGTGATCCAGGTTTCCATTCGCTTGCGATACGTGCGCGACGACTGCTCAATCAGCGCATTCATGCCAAAGGGTCGCGTTGTGAGCGACCGGATGAGCCGAAGGCCGGCCCGGAACTCGTGGCCGTGGACGTAGGTAAGTGAGATCGGCTGGACCACGCCGAGGCCGCCGGCTTCGGACACGGCAGCGACGAGCTCGGGGTTGGAGCACGGATACATCGGGCCGCAGATCAGTGGTACTTCGACGCCGGCGTGTCGGGTGAAGGGTGTGTTCATCAGACTGGTGAGAGGCGCCAAGTGACAACCGCGGTCGCGACCGTCTCGCCATTCGCGTTGGTGATCTGTGCTGTGACGTCGGCGTCAACCGGCTCCGTCACCGGCGGTGGCGTCACCCGGCTGGTCGCGAGGAGCCGACCGCGTGCTTTCTTGATGTAGTCGATTTGAATCGATGTGGGGATGCCGCGTACTCCGGGACCGATCCCGCTCAGCATCGCCAGTCCACTCGTTACCTCGGCGAGGTTCGCGAGCGCGATGGCGTGCACCGAGCCCAGATGATTGCGGACGGCACGGCGATCGCGAAGCGACACCGTGACACTCCCCGGTTCAAGCGATTCCACGCGTGCGCCGATCGAACCGGTGTAGGGCACGAACCACCCCAGGAGGCGCGCGAAGAGCCACCGCCCGCCCGGACGCCCGGCGAGCGAGCGCCACGTCCGGAGCAGCCGGTCGGGACTCACTGCATCAAGCCGATGATCGCACCCATGACAGCGAACTGGACGATGTGGTACCCGGCATTGATCAGCAGCAACGTCGTGGTCCGGCGCTCGAACGCATAGCTGGTGGCGAATGATGTTGCGACCCAGAATGCCGCGGCACACGCGCCGAGAAACGCACCGGTCTGGAGTCCGCGATCGCCGCCAATCACGATCGCGAGGCCGTATGCGGCGATCAAACCCATGACGAACGCGGTGCCGTACGACTTGGCTGGAGAGAAGCCCCGCTTCAGGTCTTCCACGGTGAAGCCGTTGGCCGCCATCCACGGCTTGGCGAACAACGGTCCGTACCACAATCCGCCGACGAAGAATCCGGAGACTCCGGCGATCAGCACGGCGAGCGGGTTGACGTCAGGCATCATCGTGATCGACTCCATGGTCACACTCCGGGAGGTACGGTGGCAGGGTGGGCGACGAAACGATGGGGGCAAATCGGGGATTGCGGTAGGTAGGGGCCCCCGACCCACGAACTATTGCGCCGTGCTCGCCTCGCACGTAATCGCCCGGGTGTCGATCGACCTGAAACTGCGTGTCGCGGTATCGGCGCGCCATGCCCGCCGCATCACCGTCTCGTCGTCGCGTCCGAGGGCGACGACGGCGTGATCCTTCACGCCGGACACTGTGCAGCCGCCGAACTTGAGCACGAGTGACGAATCATCGCGCGCGATACGTTGCACCGCCACGGTTTGC
>JANMSC010000283.1:0-4740 GCA_031388885.1 Gemmatimonadales bacterium
CGAGTTGGTCGAGCGGATTGTCGAACTGCAGGCCGAGGCGAACGACGCGCGCGAGTTTATCGCCATCCGCCGTGGCGAGCGCGAACATCCGCAGCGGCACGGCAAGCCAGCGCCGGAAGCGCCCTGCCCGCGCGAGGGTGAGGAACTCACCGTACGGGTCGTTCGGCGGGGCAATCGTTTTTCGAGCGCGCATCGCGGAGTCCGCCAAGTGTCGATCGCCCAGCCGGATCGCGCCCCATGCGACGTGCGTCAGCACGTCCACCCTGTCGGTGGCTGGGAGTGACGTCGCCACCGCGAGCAAAGACTCGACCCCTTCACGCAAGGGGCGGCCGATCAATGGTCCCCGGCTGAACAACTCGTTCGCGCGCAGCTGGCGGATCAGCGGAGAGTTCGGATAACTCCCAGCCAACACATCGAACCCGGAGATGCGCCGCGACAGATCCGGCTCCAGCTGGAGCCGGATGACTGACCGCAGCGGATCGGGAAGTTTGTCCGCACGGGCTCCGAGCTCGGCGAGCTCTTGCTCGAACGGCTCGCGTTGCCATTGGAGTGCCAGGAGCTCAGCCCAGCGCGCACGATGGAAGTTCGGATCAAGATTCCAGGCGTCGTGATACTTGCGTTCGGCCCCCGCCGCGTCGCCCTGGAGAAACAGGGCCTGCCCTTCGAACAGCGCACGCAGTGCATCCATGTTGTGGCTCGTGCCGGCGAGTTCACGGAACTCCGTGACCTTCATCGGGTCGAGGTGTGACATGATCGAATCGGCAACATCGCGGCCCCACTGCGGCTGCTGTTGCACGGTGCCAGGAACGACGAACCGACGGGATGGCCGACCCAGGCTGTCTTTGACCGTGATGTAGGCGTGTCCGGCTCCATCGGCACCGGACGAGACGGTGCCCACGACATAATAGCGCGCGATGTCACGCGCGTCGCGCTCGGAAAGCTCGGCGGCGTCGCGCCACGGAACAGCATCAGCCGGTGGGAACCATTCGAGTGCATTCGTGGCAACCTGCGACACGTCACGGGCCAACGTGTCGTGTGATTTCCCGAACGGGAGCACCACAACACCGCTGCGCCGGGACAGGGTTTCGGCGCGGGGCGCGGCACGTTCACCTACAGCGAGCCAAGTCACGGCCGCCGCCGACATCGCAGCTGCGCCGATCATGTAGGCGCGCCACGGCCGGTGCGTCGTGGTTGCGATCGCATCCCGAAACTGCGCGGCAGTGCGCCAGCGATCGGCCGGATCGCCTGCGAGCGCCTTGCGCAGGTGGCGCCGCATCCGACGCGGGACAGCGCTCCACTTGCGTCCGCCAACGCCGTCCCACGGCGCGCCGGTCGCCGCCTCGAACAAGGTGGCGCCAACGGCATAAATGTCGCTCTCGACGGTCGCGACAGCACCTGAGCGCTGTTCCGGCGACATGTAACGCAGAGTTCCCACGACAGAACCGGTCATCGTCAGCGTCTCATCGTCATCGCTGTTCAGCGCCGCGATACCAAAATCGGCGAGCACGGCGTGGTCCCCCTGCATGAACACATTGGATGGCTTGATGTCGCGATGGACCACTCCGCTCGTGTGCGCGTGCGCCAGCGCGTCGAGCAGGTCGATCCCGACTTGGCGAAGCCGAGCCAGGTCGAGACGCGAGCTCGCGATGCGGGCAGCAAGGGTGTCGCCCGCCATGAACGGCATGACAAACCAGAGCAGCGCGCCGGCGTGCTGGGCCTCGAGAATCGGGACGATGTTCGGATGATTGAGACGCGCGAGAATTCGTGATTCCCTGATAAAGCGCTCGACCGCAACCGCGGTGGCGTACTCCGGCGGGAGCAGCTTGATCGCGACCTCACGATCGAGCACGGGGTCGCGACCGACGAAGACCCTGCCCATCCCACCTGCGGCCAGCTCCCGCAGCACCACATAGCGCGGGGCGAGCAAAGCCTCAAGGTGCGGGCGCAGCTGCGACATCGAGCTCCAGCGGAGGGCAGAGGCTCTGAAGATACGGCCGAACCCGCCCAGCGTGGGGCGCTTGACCGCTCCTTGACCCGTCGGCGCGACTCTGCAGGCGTGGACCTTCACCCCCTCACGCCAGCATCCGGAGGCACGCCGTGACCCGTACTACCCTCTGCGCCATCCTCGTCCTACTGGCCGGGTGTTCAACCGATGACACGCCCGCCAGTCCTGAGCCCAGCGCTGTCGGCGTCGCCAACGCCGATCCGACGCTCACTGTCTTCAGCCAGAACGTGTACGTGGGTACAAACGTCGACGCCGTACTCAGTGCACCCGCCGATCAATTGCAAGCTCGACTCTTCGAGGCGCTCGCCACGTTTGCGTCAACGAACTGGCCCGAGCGCGCCGATCGCATCGCCGAATACATCGCGGCCAACCGCCCTGACTTGGTGTCGCTCAATGAAGTCAGTCACGTCACGATTCAGGGGCTCGCCCCGGCGTTTCCCGACCTGGACGTCGATTTCCTGCCGATCCTGATGTCGGCCCTCGCCAATAGCGGCGTCAACTATGTCATCGCAGGATCGGTGGCAAACATCGACGCTAACCTGAGCCTCGGTGGCCCCAGCATTCGACTGGAGGACTTCGACGTCGTGCTGGCGCGGGCCGATGTCGCGATCACCAACGTCATCGCACAACGCTATGCAGCGCAGGTGAGCGTACCCCTCGGCGCATTGGGTACGATCGACCTGGTGCGCGGATGGGTGCAAGTCGATGCCACCGTCGGAGGCCGGACCGTCCGCTTCGTCTCGACCCACCTCGAGCCGCAGGAGACGTCGTTGCCACTCCAACTGGTGCAGTCCGGCGAGTTGATCGCATCACTCGCTGGCTCACCGTACCCGGTGGTGATCGCCGGAGACCTCAACTCCGACCCCCTAGACCCAGCACCGCTCACGTCATACGACCAGTTCGCAGCTGCCGGCTTCTACGACGCGTGGCTCAGTCGCGCCGGATCGCGCACCGAGAGCGGCTACACCTGTTGCACGTCGTCCAACTTGCTCGATGTGCCGGCTGGTCATCACAAGCGGATCGACCTTGTGCTGGCACGCCCCGTCGGACGTGCACGGGGTCAGGCAATTCGCCCGGTGCAGTTCGACGTGTTCGGCGATGCGCCTGCCGACCGGACCGAGAGCGGCCTGTGGGCGTCGGATCACGCCGGAGTCATGGCGACGATTCCATGGCGCCAGCTCGACGGCATCACGCGACGCTAACCATTCACGTATCAGGAGAAACTCATGTTGATCACATTCGCCCAACTCACCGCATCTGCAATCGCGTTGGCTCCGACCCCGACGTCTCCCATTGTCACGACCCGCGGCGCGGAGCTCCCGGCAGGCCCTGATCACGCAATCGTGCACGTCGATTCAGCCAGGCATACCGTCGTCGTCACGGTCGGACCGTACCACATCGTTCCGGCGACGCACCGCGATGGCGGCATGCACGCCGGTCACGGTGTACCGGCCACACAAGTGTTTGCGTGGCCGGTTGACGGATGGGTACGGGGGATTGCACTACGCGTGATCGGCGCCAACGGACATGAACTTCCGCGCACCCTGCTGCACCATCTCGCGATCATCAATTTCGGGCGACGGCAACTGCTGAAGCCGACGCCCGAGCGGGTCATCGCCTTCGGTCAGGAGACATCGGACATGTCGCTGCCGAAGACCGTCGGAATTCCGGTGACGGCAGGCATGCCAATGGCCCTGACCCTCGGCTGGGACAATCAGACATCGGACGTGCTCGGCGACGTTCGGCTTGAGCTTACCATCGACTGGATGCCAGCCACGACGATGCCGCGGCCCGTCTCCGCATACCCCGTGTCGATGGATGTGGTCGGTGCCGTTGGCGAACTGTCCGACTACGACCTTCCGGCAGGTGAGACACGACAGGCGATCTCGTTCACCATGCCGGTCGACGGCCGAATCCTTGCCGCGGGCGGACACCTTCACGATTTCGGCACGACATTGCGCGTGGACGATCTCAGCGGGCAACGCCCTAAGAAAGTCCTCGAACTGCGGAGTATCCGGGACAAGGACGGTCGCGTGCTGGAAGTTGAACGCATCACTCCCGGCTTGCGCGGTCAAGGGATTCGCATGCACGGCGGTCGCTCGTACCAAATGACGGCAACGAACGCGAATCACACCGGAGCTGTGCTCACGGACCATGCAATGGCGTATGTCGCGATGCTGTATGCGCCGGACCGAGGCGCGTCGTGGCCGGCGGCGGACGCGAACCACCCCGCGTGGCTGAAGGAGCTGCAAGACCTGTTCGGTGCGCAAAGGTGAAGCGCTTCGCTGGCCTTGACGATGTCAACCCACTCGCGTGCTTCGCCGCTCGAGAATCACGGTGTCACGCCAGCGCCGATGCAACTGGGCAATGCGTTCACGTCGCCCGACAACGCGGAAGCCGTGGCGCAGATGAAGGGCGATGCTCGCGACATTCTCGGGAAAGATGCTGGCCTGAAGTGTCCAGAGCCCCCCGGCCTCCGCGCCATCCACCAGCGCTGCAAGGAGGCGCTGCCCCACGCCTGCCCCGCGGGCGCTCGAGGCCACATACACACTGACCTCCGCGACACCGGCATACACGCGCCGCGACGACACCGGCGAGAGTGCCGCCCAACCGATTACTCCGTCGTGGTTGCAGGCGACAATCCGAGGAACGGGGAGGTGAGCCGCATCCCAGTGATCCCAGGTCGGGACGTCAACTTCAAACGTCGCGTGGCCCGTCGCAAGCCCGTCGGCGTA
>JANMSC010000301.1:0-1854 GCA_031388885.1 Gemmatimonadales bacterium
CCGCGAGAAACGCGCTCTGTACGTTGGCCGCCGGTGGAGTGCCGGCGAAACGAACCTCGACGCGGAACTCGGATTGTACGCTGGCCGAGAAGTCGACAGCGAAGGTGCCGGAGGTCGCGCGTACGACCTGCGCGCCCCCCCGCGCGCCGATGGTCCAACGCACACCGCCGGCCACTCCGTCCTCTCCGGTCGTGGCCGACGTCGCTGTCAGCGTCCCACCGCCAGCCACACGATCAAAGCGAACCGGTTGCCGCGCAACGCCATTTCCGAACTGGTCTACCACGCTAACGCTGAGCGCCTCGGCAACCTCGGCACCCGCCAGCGCGGACTGGGCGTCGCCCCCGGTCACGCGAATCGCGGTCGGCGAACCCGCGAGGGCGGTCGCAACAATTGCAACCGGCGCCAGCGCTCCCACCGTGACAAACAAGGTGTTGCGCCCAGCCGTGGTTCCCAGCGTCCACGTTCCTACCGAGGTGGCGCCGCTGGAACTCCGGGTCGGCGCGTTTTTGAGCGTGCCTCCCCCTTCGCCAATCACCACATTCACCGCGATCCCGCCAATCGTTCTTCCCGCTGCGTCCCTTACGACGAAGGTGGGACTCGCAGCCGGCGCCGTTCCGACGACCGCGGTGATCGGGGCGCCACCGACGCTTTCCAGCGTGGCCGGAACGGCGACGGGAGCGGCGCCATCCGAGCACGCGCCCATAAGCACGAGAAGCACGGCGCAGATGCTACGTATCGGCAGCGCGGGAGTGACCGGCATTGGGTCTGCGACCTGGTGGTAGACGTCGTACGCCTTTGGCCCGCGCAAGCTAGCCGCAGTGAGTCCGGGGCGCACATTTCATGAACCCTTCGTTTCATCGCACCGTACGGTCCCGACACACTCCCTACACTGACTCATGTTCTCCACGTTTGTCACCGCGTTCGCTGTCGCGCTGGACCAACTGCGGGTCAACACGCTGCGCACGATCTTGTCCACGCTGGGCGTCACTATTGGCGTGGGATCATTGGTGGCCGTCCTTTCGTTAGGTGATGGAATGGAACGCTTCACCCGGAACCAGGTGGAGCGCACGACTTCAGTGCAGACCGTCTCGCTTGCGTCACGCACCACCGTATTCGTGGACGGGGTGTGGGCACCGGTCACCGACTATCCGGTGTTTGGTCCCGACGACGCAGCGGCTATCCGAAACGTTGTCGAGTACGTAAAGGAGGTCTCGCTCTCGGTGAGTAGCATCGCGCCGGTGGAGTCGCCTCGCACCGGGCGACGACGCGAAGCGACGGTGACGGCCGCCATGGCGGGATTCGATGCATTTTCGCGCGCCGAGCTTTCCAGCGGTCGGTTCTTTTCGCGCGCGGAGGATGAGCGGAACGCCCCGGTGGTCGTGCTCTCCTACATGCTGGCGACCGAGTTGGCACAGCCGCGAGCGCTCGAGCGATTGCTGGGAGAGTCAGTGCAGGTGAATGGTGCCCCGCGCGAGGTCATCGGCGTGCTCGTACCATTCAAGGGTGAGCGCGGGTATTCGGCCACCGTGCCGTACGCATCGGCGCCGATTCTTGCCCGCGGTCCCCGTCGCCTCCTTCCCACGGTGACCGTGCGCGCCACGCGACTTGAGGACGTGGATGCCCTGCGCCAACACCTGGAGGAGTGGCTGGGACAACGTTACGGACGTTGGGAAAAGCGCGTGGAACTGTCCACCATGGAGAAGCGGTTGGAGCAAGCCGTGCAGGGCGTCAGGATCTTCAAGTATTTCATGGGAGCGATCGCGGCGATTTCGCTGCTGGTGGGGGGCATCGGCATCATGAACGTCATGCTGGCCTCGGTCACCGAGCGCACACGCGAGATTGGGGTAAGGAAAG
>JANMSC010000095.1:0-45376 GCA_031388885.1 Gemmatimonadales bacterium
CGCGGCAGGAACTCGAGCGCCACGCCGCAGATGACACGCTGTCGCCAGTGGCACGCGCGGCGATGGCGATGGCGCGCCGACTCGACAAGATGCAGGACCGGATCCTCCACGTACGCCTTGCGCCACTCGCCGAGGTGTTCGAGCGGATCCCCCCGATCGTGCGGGACCTTGCGCGGCAGCTTGGCAAAGAGGTCACGGTGGAGATCGTCGGCGACGATCTCGAAGTCGACCGCGCGATTCTCGATCAATTGCCCGAACCGCTGATTCACCTGTTGCGCAATGCGGTCGACCATGGGATCGAATCGCCCGACGATCGGCGCGCCCGGGGCAAGCGTCCCGCCGGAACGATCCGTGTCACGGCTCGACGTGATCGCGACGCGGTAGTGCTGGAACTCGTTGATGACGGCAACGGCATCGACCGCGAGCGGGTCGCGGACAAGGCGCGTTCGCTCGGACTGCTCGACGATGGCGTGGCGCTGAGCGACGACGGGCTCCTCGCGATCCTCGCCAAGCCGGGATTCAGCACGGCGACGCAGGTGACCGGCGTCTCCGGTCGCGGTGTCGGACTCGACGCCGTCGTCGTAAGGCTGCAAGGCGTCGGCGCGTCGATCGCGATTACGACGGTTCCGGGCCGGGGCACGGTGTTCTCCATCCGGCTTCCCACCCGACTCGGCATCGTCCGCGCACTGGTGACCGGTATTGGTGAGGAGCGCTATGTCATGCCCCTCACGCATGTCACGGAACTGGTGCCGTTCGAGGACACGGCGGTGCGGGACGAGGAAGGACGCAGCCTGCTTGATGTGCAGGGCGAACGCGTGCCGGTGGTCGACATGCGCCGCTTGCTCAGCTTCCGGGGTCCACCGCCGCCCACCCGTCGACCGGCCGTGGTCTTCGAGGCGAATGGTCAGCGGATTGCGCTGCTCGCCGACGCGGTGCACGGCCAGGTCGATGCCGTCGTTCAGTCGCTGGAACGGCCCCGCGGTATGCCCCGGTGGATTACCGGCGCGACGGTGCTGGACGACGGTACGCCGGCGTTGTTGCTGGACCTGGCGAGTGTGGTGTGACGCAAGAACAACAGGTCGATGGCCGAGAAGCGAGATGTCCTACTCCGTATGCCGATTGCCCCACGGCCCACGGCTTGTACCAATCTTGACGAACACGGAGACACAATGACACCCAACGACCTCGAAACCCTGCGGCGCGACGGCTTGCGTGAAGTGGCCTCGATCGGCGCCGGACACGCGGCGACGGCGCTGTCGCAGCTCACCAACCGCCGGATCATGATTTCGGTGCCGCAGGTTCGGCGAGTCGCATACGCCGACCTGCCGCAGATGCTGTCGACGTATGGTGATCACGTCGCGGTCGTGTCGATGCGGATGCTCGGTGACCTCACGGGTCGATCGCTGCTGGTGTTTGGCGAAGACGACGCGACGCGCCTCTGCGACCTGATCCTGCGCCGCCCGATCGGCCCGCCTCGCGCACTCGGCGAGCTCGAGCGGTCGGGCCTCAAGGAGGTCGGCAACATCGTCTGTTCCGCGTACCTCACGGCGCTCAGCAACTTCATGGGCATGATGCTGCTCCCCTCGGTGCCAGCGCTCACGATCGGGTCGATGCCGCAGGCCATTGCCAGTACCGTCGATCCCAACGAGGCCCAAACCGACCTGGTCTTTTGTGTGGACACGGCCTTCCGTGCCGACGGCGCCGAGATCCCGCTGACCGGGGCGTTTCTGCTGATGCCCGATCAGGCGTCGATCAAGGCGATCCTCGAGGCGATCCGGCTCGACTGACATGCCGGCGCCCCGCGCGCGGGACGCCGTCGTCGTCGCCGCCCTGCTCCGTCGCATCGGCGTCGACGATCCGGTGGCGTTGACCAATGCCGCGTGGTTCTCGGCGCGGCGGGGACTCACCGCTGCCGCACTCACGTGCGCCCAGCGTGCCGCATCGCTACCCGACGCGCCACGCGCCGCGCACCGCACCCTCCGCCAACTCCTCGCCGGCCGTGAGGCCGCGCTGCTGCTCTCGCTGCCCCTCGCGATGCATGATGCCGCCGACACCGCGGAGCGTGGGCCGGCGCTGGTCGCGACCGCCGTTGCACCGGAGGCAGTGCCGCTCACCGACGACGAGATGCTCGCGCTCGGGCGCACGCTCCTTGAGACGGGTCATCTTGCCGAATCGCTCGGGATGTTCGATGCGGTCCTGCGTCATCGTGGCACCGATCCAGTCGCGCTGTTCCATCGCGGAGTCGTGCTCGCGAAGCTGCGACGCTATGACGATGCACTCTCCGATTGGGGTGCGGTCGAGCGCGCCGATCCGGATGGTGTGCTTGGCACGCTGAGCCGCCGTCACGCCGCGTCGGCGAAGCAACTCGCCGAACTCTTCGCCACCCGATGATCGGGCAGCCATGCACGGCCCGCTGAGCGAGATCGGGCTCGCCGACGTGCTCCAGTTGCTCGAGCGTGGCAAGCGCACGGGGGTGTTGCGCGTGGTCGGACCCGATCCAACGACACCGCGCACGCTGTACCTGCAAGCTGGCCGCATCGTCGCCCTTGATCCCGACGCGAGCGACGCGGCGCTCGCAGCCGCGCTCGCCATCCGGGCACTCGCGTCCCTCGACCCCGCCACCCCGGAGGATGGGCCCAACGCGGTACCCCATGACGTGCGTGAGGGATTGCGTCGCCGTCTCGCGACTCGGACGCTCGCCGGGATGCTGCACTGGGTGCGAGGGCGCTTCGATTTTGAGGCGCATCCGGTGGGTGCTGGACCGCTATCCTTGTCGCCCGACGGTATCGTGTTCGATGTGGTTGATGCCGAAGGGCGCCGCAACGAGCTGGCAGCGGCCACCAACGACTTCCACGCCATCGCGGGGTTCGCGCCGCCCGACATCGTCGCCAGTGGTCCCGCACCATCACTGGGCGTGCTCGACTGGCGCATCCTCGATCTCGTCGATGGAGCACGCGACATCGCGTCCCTCGCCGCGACGCTCGGTGAGCCGGCTGAAGACGTTGCGGATCGCGTCCGCGCACTTATGACCGCGGCTATACTTGTGCTGCAACCACCGTTGGCTGAAGCGGCGCGACTCGCGATCGATGCCGGTCGGTACGACGAAGCGATCGCGCTACTCCGCTCTCGGGTGGCGACCGTACCGGACGAGAGCGCTGCCTGGCGTGCACTCGGGCTCGCCGAGGTTGGCGCCGGGCGGTTCGACCGCGCGGTCGATGCCTGGATGGCGTGGCGCAACGTGGCGCCCGCCAATCGCGACGAAGCCGATACCCTGATCCACGCCGCACGCACCATGCTCGAGGCCTTGCGAGAGCCGTGAACGAGTTCGCCCCGTTTCCGACGTCCGGCCCGCGAGGCCACGCGTTCCTCGAGTTGGGGGAGCGCCTGCGTCGGCGTGGCCAGCTTGATGCGGCCGCCACGGTCGCCAGCGCGGGACTGTCACACTATCCCGCCCTCGCCGACGCCCACGACTTGCTCGGGCGGATCCGCGCCGACCTGGATGACGACGACGCCGCCACCGCGGCGTGGCAGTCGGCACTCGAGTGTGATCCCGGGCACGCGGGTGCCCGCAAGGGACTCGCGTTTCTCGCGTTTCGGCGCCGCGACTTCGCCGCGGCCGAGCGCCAGCTCGAGGCCGCCGCGTCGCAGGCCCCGCACGATGTCACGCTGCTCGCCGCCCTCGATCGCGTGCGCGTTGCGCGTCCCGCCAGTGAAGAATCGCTTCGCCTCGACGATCCGTCGAGCGGCCTCGTGCTGTTCGATGCAGAGGGGATGCGCCTGATCGGTGGCATCAGCCTGACCGCTGGCGATGCCACGGCAGATGCCGTTGCAGCGGAAGGCGCCGGCTTCGTCCGGGATGCTGCTCGGGCCGCGCGGTTGCTTGACCTCGGGGCGTGGCGTCAACTTGTGGTCGAGGCGCCCGATGCGCGAATCGCATTGCTGCCGGTCGGCCGGGATGCCTCGCTGCTTGTGTGGCGGCCGGCAACAACCCCACTCGGCCGACTGGTCGCGACGGCAACTCGCGCCGGCGCTGCGGCTCGCGAGTGGCTCGAGAGGATGGCATGAGCGCCGATCCGTGGCGTCGCATCCTCGATGAAGTCACCGGCGTGGCCGGCGTGCGCGGCGCGCTCATTGTGTCGAGCGAGGACGGACTCGTCGTCGCCGAAGCCGCGATGGCGTCACTCGAGACGGCAGACGTGGCCGCGCTCGCGGCTGGGCTGGCAAGCCGCGCCGGGCGTGTGGCGCGCGTCGCCGGAGCAAGTGCCCCGACGTCGGTCCGACTCACCGCCGAGCGCGGCAGTGTGATTGCGGTGGCTGGTGACGCGCAACTCTGGCTGGTCGCGATTACTGATCCGTCTGCCGAGCTGGGTCGGTTGCGTATCCTCCTCGGCGATCTCGCCGCGACCCTCGGCTGATGCGCGTCCTCGAGCCGTGGCTGGCGGACCCCCTCGCCGAACTGCTGCGGGAATCGTCGGCGCGGCTCGCGCTGGTGATGACGTCGTCGGGGCAGGTCATCGCTCAGCACGGATTCACGCGATCGCTTGACGTGATGGCGGCCGCTGCGCTGGGTGCCGGCATCCTCGCCACCACCGGCGAGCTCGCCCGTGTGGTCGGCTCAGGTCGGGGATTCGGCGCGGTGGTGCACCAGGGATCGGCACAGGGCGTCTGGCTCGCCGGGTTCGACACGCCGCGGGGTCGCTGGATCGGCCTTGTCGTGTTCGGACGCGAGTCGTCGGTCGGCCTCGTGCGCATGTTCTTCGAGCGATTTGCCGACACGGTGACATTGGTCGCTCCGCCGGTGACCGCGGTGCGCGAGGTGCTCGCGGAGGGGTTCGAACGCGAACTCGACGCATCCCTCCGCGCCCTGTTCGGGCGGTCCTGACGATGGCACGACTCGCAGCCGACGGGATGTCGCTGACGGTCACGCTCGTGATCTTCGGCCCATCGCGCTCGGGCAAAAGTTCGCTGTTGCGCGGCGTACACGATCGACTCGGCGACGGGCCCGGTACGGCCCGCATGGCCGACGCGACACCGTTCAGTCCACTCGACTGGCTGGCGATCGATCTCGGCGTCATCGGTGGCCGTAACGCGACCGTCCACCTGTATGCGGTGCCGGGCCTCGCGGCGTACGACAGCACCCGTCGATTGTTGCTCAGCCAAGCGGACGGTGTCGTCTTCCTGGCCGATTCGCAGGGCAGCCGACTCGAGGCGAACCTTGATGCGCTGCGGCAGTTGCAGGATCACGTGCTCGCGCGCGAGGGCGACATGCGCGAACTCCCGATAGTGTTCCTCTACACCAAGCAGGATCTTCCCAGTGATCTGGTGCTACCACTCGCCGCGCTCGACGAAGCGCTGAACTTTCGCAACGCGCCAAGTTTTACGGGCGATGCACTGCGAGGCACCGGCGTGCGCGACGCGTTGCAGGCCGCACTCACCCTGGTGCTTCGTCGCCTCGCGGTGACCACCGAACCCGCCGATGTCGCCGGGTTCGGGGCCGGGTGAGGCCGTCATGCTGAATCCGCACGCGCGGTTCGCATCGTTCGTCGTCGGATCGTCGAACCGACTTGCAGCCACAGCCGCCAAGGCGGTCGCCGAGGCGCCAGGAGCGGCGTATAACCCGTTGTTCATCTACGCCACGCCAGGCCTCGGCAAGACCCACCTGCTGATGGCGATCGGCCACGAGGCGCAGGCGATCGATCCGGCGCGTACCGTGGAGTACGTCACGGTGGATGACTTTGTCGAGGCGTATCACGCGGCCCTCGCGGCGGGGCAAGCCGAGGCCTACCGGCGCCGATTCACGGAGGCCAGCCTTGTCCTGCTCGACGATGCGCAGTTGCTCTCCGATCGGCGTGAGCTGCAATCGGAGTTGCTCCGCCTGATCGACGTGTTGACCGCGGCGGATCGACAGATTGTGCTCGCCGGCGACCGTCCGCCCGAGGAAATCCAGTCGCTCGATGAACGCTTGATTCGCCGCTTCGCGGGTGGACTGGTGATTGACATTGGTGCACCAGACTACGAGACCCGTCTCGCGATTCTCTCGCGACGCGCCAAGGATCGGCATGCATCGTTTTCGCCGGAGGTGTTGTCGACCGTTGCGGAATCGCCGATTGCCACGGTGCGTGAGCTGGTTGGTGCGTTCAACCGACTCGTGGCACAGCAAGCGGTACAGGCCGAACCGCTCACCGCCGGTGAGGCGCGCGCGCTGCTCGAGGCGCTGGGGCATCGCCGCGACAAGGGCGACGGTCCAGGCATGATCGTTGGTCGTGACACGGTGCGGTCGACCGACGGGTACCAGCCCGTGGAGCGCGACGAGTTTTCCGATTTTCTCACCGACCTCTCCACCACCGTTGGTCAACAAGTCGACCGCTGGCGTCAACGCGTGACCGAATCGTCGTTGCGCCATGCGGCGGCGGGATTTCGCACCGCGCGCCTCGATGCGTTGCTCGCGACCGACATGGCTGGTGATCCGGAGGATGCGCTGGCGGCGTTCGAAGCCGACGTCGCCTCGCTGCGGGCGCTGCAACTGGAACTGGAGCACGTCGCGCCGTCGCTGACGAGCGACGCCGCGTTGCACGATCCGGACCGAGTCGGCGACGCCGAAGCCCTGGTGGCAGAGGCTCGCGAGGCGGGCGAACCGTTACCGGGTCCGTCCCCCAGGAGCACGCTCGATGCGTTCGCCACCGGTCCCTCGACGCGATCCGTGGTTGAAGCGATTCGTGCGGCGGCTTCGTCACCCGGCCACCGCTACAATCCGCTGGTGATCGTTGGTCGGCCTGGCACAGGCAAGTCTCATCTGCTGCATGCGTTCGGCCACGCCCTCAAGGCAGCCGGCCTGGCCCGCGTCGCGGTACTTGATGCATCCCAGTTCGTTGACGGGTTGGTCGGCTCCCTCGGCGAGGGGACCGTGGCCACATGGCGCCAGCGCTTGCGGCGTCTCGACGCGCTCCTGATTGACGACGTCCATGTGCTTGGGGGCAAGGAGCGCAGCCAGGAAGAGCTCTACCTCGTGTACAACCTGTTGCTCGAATCGGGACGCCAGATGGCGTTCACCGCCGTGTCTGCACCGGCACAGCTCACGGGGTTCGAGCAGCGCCTTGCCACGCGTCTCGCGGGGGGGTTGGTGATCGAACTGGGGCCACCCGACCGCGAGGCAAAAGTGATCGAGGTGGCGCGCCTGCTCGGCGCGGCAGCCGCGGAAGACGATCTCGTGGAGTACCTCGCGTCACGGCCCGCGTCGTCGGTGCGTGAAACCCAGCAACTGGTCCAGCGCGTGATCGTGGCAGCGGATGCGCGTCAGGCCACGCTCTCGCTGGCACTGGTCCGGACCATCATCGAGGGTGACCCGGCCGAAACGCCCCGCGTCCCGCGGCGCGGCAGCGGCTTGCTCGCACCAGCAAGCGGTGCGATTCGCTCGCGCGAGAAAATGGTGGAGACGTGGCCCGATATGGCTGAGCGGCTGCTCGAGGAGTGGCGCTGATGGCGATCAAGGGGTCACTCAAGGAAGCGTCGCTCGCCGACGTGGTGCAGCTGCTGTTCCTCGGCGGGCGTACCGGCTGCCTCTCGGTCGCGAGCGAGCGCAACTTCGGCTCGATCTGGTTCGATGACGGATGGATTTCGTTCGCCGGTATGGTGTCGCGGCAGGATCGTCTGGGTGAGCGATTGGTTGCCGCGGGCACGTTGTCGGCGGCACAGCTCGACCAGGCGATCGCGACCCACGGTGCGACTGCCGGTCGGCGGTTGGGCAGCGTGCTGGTGCAGCTCGGGTTTCTTGGTATGCGCGAACTTGAACTGGAGCTGCGTCGGCAAGTCGAGGAGACGGTGTACACGCTCTTCACGTGGACGAGCGGCACGTTCTCCTTCGAGGCCGGCGTCAAGCCGGAAGACGCCGAAGCGACGTTGCGCCTGAATCCCGAGGGACTGTTGCTCGAGGGGGCACGACGCGTTGACGAATGGAGCGTCATCGCAAAAAAGATTCCGTCCCTTGACGTCGTGTACGCGCGGGAAGGCGAAGCCCGGCCGGCGGCCGATGATGCCGAACTGGTCGACATCGAAAAGCTGGTGTTGCCGCTGCTCGATGCGGTCCGCACGGTGCGTGCCGTCATGGACGCGACCGGCCTCACGGATTTTGAGGTGTGCCGGGCACTCTACGGACTGCTGTCCGCGGGGCGGATCCGCCGGGTGGCGACCGCGGCGGCGCCGGCACCGCGGCAGGGTGCGGCACGTGTCGAAGAACATCGCAACCTTGGCATCGCGTTCTACCGCACCGGGATGCTGGCCGAAGCGGAGCGCGAGTTCCGGCGCGTGGCCGAATTGCAGCCGCAGGGCGGGGAAGGGCCGTTCCATCTCGGGTTGATCGCGCTGCGACAGGCACGGTGGAGCGATGCGCTGGAGGCGTTCATGCTTGCGGCGGACCGCGCCGGACCGCGCACTGCGGTGCTCCACAACCTGGCACTCGCGCTCGAGGCCATGGGCCGGCTCGACGAGGCAGACGCGGCGTTTGCCGACGCGCTCGAACGAGATCGCGACGATGCCCGCGTGTGGACTGGATGGGGCCTGCTGGCCCTCCGACGCAACGACGCGCCGCGTGCGCTGGAGCGATTCGCGCAGGCGCGCGATCGCTTTGATCAGCAGGTGGCGCCGGCACGCTGGTACTGGGGGTGCGGCTGGGCACAGGCCCTTTCTGAGACGTGGCCCGACGCGCTCAACACGGTCCGGGAAGGGGTTGCAGCGTATCCCGATCATCCGGTGCTCCGCACGACCCTGGGCGTGCTGCTCGAGGCGACCGGCGAAGTTGGCGAAGCCGAGGCGCACCTCCGCCACGCACTGGGCGAGGATCCAACCATTCCGCAGATCTCGAAGAACCTCGGCGACCTGCTCTACCGGGCCGGCCGGTGGGATGAGGCCGAAGAGTCCTACGAGCGCGCCGCCAAGCTGGCACCGTCGCTTGGTGACGACTTGTACTTCAAGCTCGGCAATCTCGCGTGTCGGCGGGGTGACTTCGCGGTGGCTCGGCGGCATTGGGGCGACGCGATCGCAATCAATCCAGAGCACGCGCTGGCGCGGGCCAACCTCGCGGGGTCGGGGACCGCGGCATGACCGACGAGACCGTGACGGGGTTGCGCGCGGACTATCAGCGCCTGGCCGACGCGATGGCTGGTGAGCCCGATCCGCGCGCGCGGGCAGCGCTCAAGGCAGAGATCGTTGCCCTGTTCCGTCGCACCGAGACGACGATCGCTGACCTCGCGTCATTCAAGGAAACGATTCGCGATCTCGTCGCACAGTACAAGTCGCTTCCCGACGCGACCAACGCCGCTCCGTCGGTCCGCCACGATCACATCGGTGCGTCCACCTTCATCGACCGTGGCTGGACGGAGCTGGCCGCCGGGAACTGGAGCGCTGCCGAGACGATGTTGCGACGTGCCAGCGAGCTCGACGCCACGAGTACCAGCGCGCAGTCGCTACTGGGGTGGGCGCTGGTGCACCAGGACCAGCTCGACGACGCCCTCGAGCTGTGCCTCCGGGTGGTCCAGCGCGAACCGGAGCACGGCCTCGCGCACGTGGCCATCGGGGTGGTGTGTCTGCGCAAGGGGATCGTGGGCGAGGCGATCGAGCACCTGTCCCGGGTCGCCGCGAACGGCGGTGATCCACGGGCGGCGCTGTACGCGAACTACTGGCTTGGCGTGGCGTATCTGGAGCGCGAGATGTACGGCGACGCAGTGGAGTTTCTGCGTCGGGCACTGGCGCTGGGCCCGAACCTCGGCGAAGGATGGGCCGAACTCGGGCGGGGGCTCTGGTTCCTTGGACACGCAGCCGATGCCAGGGAAGCGTGGACGGTGGGTTCGCGGGTCCGTTTCTCGCCGCACGCGATGCGCTGCGCGGCAATGCTGGAGACGACGACTGCTGGAGGATCACCACCACGTCTCACGTCGCACTGATTGCGCTGTTCCTGCTGCAGGCAACCCAGCCCCGCCCGACGCGAGACGCACTGGTCCGCCTCGAGATTGGCAACATCACCGTCATCACGGATCGTCGTCACGTGGCGCTTGCGACCGCACTGGCGGAGGCCGCCAGTCGGTCCAGACGGTGGCTCGGGCTTGGGTTCGTCGATCCGGGTCCGCTGGTGCTTGCGGTCGCTCACGATGGGGCGATGCTGGGGCGGTGGTCGCAGGGGCGTATCCCGGGGTGGGGCGCGGGCTTCGCCTTGCCGAGCGCACGCACGATCGCCATTCGGGCCGACGGTGGTGACGCGTTCGGGACCCTGCGCCATGAGTTGGCGCACATCGCGCTGCACCAGCGCGTGAAAGGGCGCGTACCGCTCTGGTTCAGTGAGGGCTACGCGGTGCTTGCCGCCGGTGAGCATGGCCGCATGGACGCGCTACAACTCAACCTCAGCGTCGTCGCCGGGCGGGTGCCCGACCTGCGCGGACTCGACGCCGCCCTCCGTGCGGGCGCGAGCGACGCCGAGGCGGCCTACGCTCTCGCCGGGTCGGCGGTCGGCGAACTTGCTCGGCGGAACCCTGGTCGGACGCTCGACCCGCTCCTCGCGCAGCTCGCGGCCGGTGCGTCGTTCGACGCTGCCGTACTGGCCACGACGGGGTTGACGCCGGACCGGTTTGACGAGGTCTGGTACCGGAGCGTGCGCCGCCGGTACAACTGGGGGATCTGGTTCATCACCGGCGGCGTTTGGCTTCTGGTGGCCGTGGGGCTTGGTGTGTTGGCGATCTGGCGACGGCGGTACGACGCGCCGCGACGGGCTGCTCTCGACATCGGCTGGTCACTGCCGCCTGACGAGGAACATGACAATATCATTACTGTTGCCGGAGCGCCGCTTGACCGTTCTGACACCGATCGCTAGCCTCAAGGGCTATGACACAGACCGCCCCCAGGGCCGGGAACGCAGCTCCGCTGTTTACCCGTCGCAATCTCCTGCTGATCGGCGTCTCCCTGGCGACGATTGCAGCAGGCTACCTCGTGCTGACGACGGGGGCCGCGAGCGCGGCGGCCGTGCTCCTGGTGATCGGCTATTGCGTCCTCTTTCCGCTGGCCCTCGTCCTCTGATCGTGCGACCTGGGCGAATAGCTCAGTTGGTTAGAGCGCCTGCCTTACACGCAGGATGTCGGGGGTTCGAGTCCCTCTTCGCCCACTGGCGTGCAGGAACTGCCCGCCGCCCCGTCTAGTTCAGGGACGCACCCCACGGAGGCAACAGGATGTTGCAACGCATGACCCTGGCGATTCTCGCCACGATGTCTTCAGCACCGCTCGCGACGGCCCAGATTCGGCCCGGCGCGCGACTCGGCAGCACGGTCGTCAGCCAGGCTCCGAAGCTGCTGGTGGCGAATCCGAGTGCGAACACCGCCGACTCCGCCGCTGCCGTGACGATCGGTCGCGCCATGCGTGAGCGGATGGAGCGGTCCGTTGGGAGCGCGTGGTCGGTGCTCACTCGGACCCAGATGAACGAAGCGCTGACGACGTTCGGCTATCCGATCGATGCCATCCTGCCCGCCAACGCAGCGCGACAGTTGGCGTCGTCGATGACGGCCCGCGCCGCCGTGCTCGGCACGTTGTCGAAGGGCACCGATGGCCGCTTTTCCGTCACCATGCGTGCCGCAGGCATTGCGGCCGATGCCACGGGTCACGTTGTCACGTTGACCCAGGCGCCGGGCCAGTCGCTCACGGACTTTGGGGCGAAGCTTGCCGACGCCATCACGCCTGCCACCAAGGCGATGGTCGATGCGAAGGGGTGCATGGATCAGCGCGAGACGAAAAAAGACAGGGCGGCTTCGGACGCCGCCAAGGCGACGAAGGTCGTCCCGAGCCACGGATTGGCCGAATACTGCCTCTCCCTCCTGGCGCTTCAGCGTGGTGATACGGCGGCCCAGCTGCGCCACCTCGAGAACGCGGTCAGGGGCGATCCGCAGTCGCTAGTCGCGTGGAGTGCGATCGGCGTGATTGCGCAGGTTCGCAGCGACACGACCAGGGTGATCGACGTGTATCAGCGGATGCTGGCAGTCGCGCCGACCAATCAGGAACTCCGCGAGGAGGCGTACAAGCTCTTCAGTCGGTACCAACGGCCGGATGCTGCCATGGAAGTCGTCAACAAGGGGCTGGAAGTTGATCCCTCGAATCCAGACCTCTTCGACCTTCGCAGCAACATTTGTCTGGGCAAGGAAGACTACCCGTGCGCCATCGCTGCACTTGAGCAGGTGTACGCGCTCGATTCGGCGAAAGCCGACACGAACTACTACGCGAAGATCCTGTTCGCGGCGTCGCAGCGCCCTGACACCGCGAAGTATCTTGAATGGGCCCGTCGTGGCGCGACCAAGTACCCCGACAACGCCGGTATCCTCGAAGGCCTCGCGCGGGCGTATGGTGTTGCCGGCCTGGTCGACTCGTCGGTCGTGGTCACGCGACGCCTGGTGCAGATAGATCCGTCGAACACCGGAGCCGTGAACCAGATCGTGAAGACGATGACGGAATCCGGCAAGGCGCGACAGGCGCTCGAATTCGCCCCGTTGATCAAGGCGAGCAACGACCCGGATGCGCAGGACAATTTTGCCGGGTTGATCCTGGTTGCCGCGCAAGGTGTGGCGAATGCCGCCACCAAGAACTGGCCGTTGTTGGTTGAGCTCGCCGAAGGTGCCCTCGCGAGCGGCACGACGTCGGCCGAACGCACCGTCACGGCGAACTTCATGCTCGGCTACGGCGCGTACTTCCAGGTGGCCGCGCTCTCGCAGCGCGTGCGCGCGCAGAAGTCATGCGAACTCGCACGCGAGGAACAGGCGCTGGTGAACAAGGCCGTACCGGCCCTCGAGATTGCGTCGACCGGTTCGACACCGCAGCTTGCGAGCACCGCGAAGCAGCTCCTCGGACCGATGCAGCAAGAGAAAACGGCAATGCCGGCGTTGATACAGAGTTTCTGTCGGTAGCCCTTCCCAAAGCGTATCAGGCCGCCTACTTTGGGGCCTGGTTGTGAGGGGCTGTAGCTCAGTTGGTTAGAGTGCCGCACTGTCACTGCGGAGGTCGCGGGTTCGAGCCCCGTCAGCCCCGTTCTCGCCACCCCGCCCGGTATGATTCTGGCGGGGTGGTTTGTTTTCCTTGGAGCCATGAGTGACGTCGAGATGCATCACGTGCCCGTCCTGCTCGAGCCGATCATCGCCCGGGCCCGCGGGAGCGTGCGCGTGGTGGACGGGACGCTCGGGCACGGCGGGCACGCGGCGGCGTTTCTCGCTGGTGGCGCCGAGGTGCTCGGCATCGATCGCGACCCTGACGCCATCCGCACGGCGCAGTCGCGAATCGCCGTTGGTGCCCGGATCCACTATTTGCAGGCGCAGTACGCATCCGACGAGGCGCTCGCCGCCATCCAGCGCTTTCACCCCGACTTTGCGCTCCTCGATCTCGGCGTGTCGTCGCGCCAGCTCGACGACGAACGTCGTGGGTTCACGTTCCGCCCCGGTGCACCGCTCGACATGCGCATGGGACCTGACGCTCAAACCGCCGCCGAGTGGCTGATGACAGCCGATGAAGCCACCATTGCGACCGTCTTCCGTGACTACGGCGACGAACCGCGTGCCCGGCGTCTGGGCGCCGAAGTCGTGCGCCGTCGCGGTAATGCCGCGTTCGCCACCAGCGATGATCTGGTCAATGCCATTCGGGCGGCCTTGGGTCCGAGGTCGGGTCCGGCAGAGTTTGCCCGGATCTTTCAGGCTGTGCGGATCGCGGTCAATGACGAACTCGTCGGCTTGCGGCGTGCGCTCCCGGCGATCCGCGAGGCGCTCGGCCCAGGCGGAACACTCGCCGTGATCAGTTATCATTCGGGCGAGGATCGACAGGTGAAGGGCGCGTTCCGCGAGTGGAGCGCGGGGTGCGTCTGTCCGGGCGGATTGCCCCAGTGCGTGTGTGGTCACGTGCCGTTGGGTATTGCCCATCCTCGCAAGGCCGTCGTGCCGTCCGATAGCGAAATCGCTGCCAACTCCCGTGCCCGCAGCGCCAAGCTGCGCTTCTTCCGGAATCGCGATGCAGGTTAGGGGACGCCATCTGGTGGTCGCGTGGATGACGGTATTTCTCGTCGTCGCCGCCATCGTCGTGATCCGGACGGACCGCGGCTTCGACGCGACCAACCGCGTGCGCGCACTGCAACGGGTTGCCGATTCGCTGATCGCCGAACGTGCCAACGTCATGCATGCGCTCGGCCCGCTGACCGGTGATCACCTGCGCGCGCGCGCGACCGCACTGGGCTTGCGCGTGGTCAGCGACAGCGACTTGATCGTGCTCACCCTTCCACCGCAGCGTTGAATGGCCAAACCCGCCACCCGCATCGCGTTTCTCCAGGCGGCGCTTGCCGCCGCGGCGGCGCTTGTGCTGGTGCGCAGCGCGAAGGTGCAGGTGATCGAGCACGACAAGTGGGCAACCGTCGCGAAGCAATTGCGGCAGGTGTCGCAGGCGGCACCGGCGCGCCGGGGCGCGATCTACGATCGCAACGGCGTCCCCCTTGCCATCACGATGGAGAAGTACCACGTCGAGATCGCGCCCGATCAGGTGCGCGATACCGCCGCCGTCGTGCGCCGGGTCTCGAAGGCGATCGGTGTTCGCGCCGATGACCTCGCGGCCCGCATCCGCGCCGGCCGGTACATCTACTACCACGGTCCGTTCCGGGCGAACGACGTGCTGTCGATCCGCGGGCTGGTCGGTGTGACCTTTCCCAGGATGGCGGTGCGTTCCTTCCCGCAGGAGATGCTGGCGCGCGGGCTCATCGGACGGCTGCGACCCGACACGAATCGCGGTGCCGACGGCGTCGAACGCGGTTTCGATTCGCTGCTGGCGGGAACGCCCGGGCAGTTGACCTTGATGCGCGACGCGAAGGGGCGCCTGATCGAGGGACCGAATGCGGTGGTGCGACGTCCGGTAGCGGGGCACGACCTCTACCTGACCATCGATCGTGACCTCCAATCGATTGCCGAGGCCGCGTTGCGCCGCGCCCTCACCGAGTTTCGCGCGGAAGCCGGCGACATCGTCGTGATGGACGTGCACACCGGCGAGTTGTATGCCGTCGCGTCGTTGCGCACGGACGCCGCGGGGCAGGTCGAGGCCACGGCGTCGGCATTCGTCGAGCCGTATGAGCCAGGCTCAACGGCGAAGATCTTTACTGCGGGCGCCGCCGTTCGCAGCGCACCCGACACCAACCCGCAGTCTGGAAAGGGCGGGACCTGGGTCATCACGTCAGGCCGCGGCACGCGGACGATCAACGATACGCACCGTGAAGATGGACTGCTGACGCTCGGACAGACCATCAAGTACTCGAGCAATATTGCGATCGCGCAGTTCGCCCTCACGCTGACGCCAGAGCAGCATTTCACCGCGCTGCGTGACTTCGGGTTCGGTGTCGCGACCACAACCCACTTTCCGGGCGAGGCCGGCGGCTACCTCAACCGGCCCGCCAACTGGGTCAACGCCGTGTTCTCGCAGACGTCGCTGGCGCAGGGGTACGAGTTCTCGGCAACGGCGATCCAGATCGCCGCGGCGTATGCGGCGATCGCCAACGGAGGCACCCTGTTGATGCCAGCACTGCTCCGCGAGGCACGCGCCGGCGAGACGCCGACCGTCGTGTGGCGACATCGGGTCGATACGGTCCGGACGGCTGTTCCGCCCGCAATTGCCGGCAGGCTGCTCGAGTATCTCACGCTGGCGACCGACAGCGCGGGCACCGGCACCAGGGCGCAGCTCGACCGCAGCTCGGTGATCGGCAAGACCGGTACCGCCAAGCTGCTGATCGATGGGCACTACCGGGGTGAGTACCGCGCCTCGTTTGCCGGACTCTATCCCGGGGACCGGCCGCAGGTTGTGATCTATGTGATGATCAATCGCCCACGAGTCGGGTCATATTACGGTGGCCTCGTCGCGGCACCAATCGTGCGATCGATTCTGCAGCAGGCGTTGTCCATTCGAACCACGCCGCTCGATCGGCGCCACGTCGCCGCCGAGGTGTTACCTCGCGCAACAACTCCACGCCGCAGCATCGGGCCGTCGACTCGGATGATCACCGTCGCCCTGCACGGCCCGGCGCCGGGTACGGTTGGCGGGGCGATGGTCGAGGTCGGCCTGGTGACGGGCATGACGCTGCGTACCGCCAGCAATGCCTTGCATTCGCAAGGCCTGCACGTGAAGGCGATTGGTCGCGGTACGGTGCGCCGCACGGCACCGGAGGCTGGCGGCTCGATCCCGCGTGGCAGCACCGTCACGGTGTACGCCGACATCACACCATGACCCTGGCCGACCTCGTTCGGGTGCTTCGGAGCCGCGATCTCGTGCTCGACGCACCTGCCGCCGACGTTGACGTGTTGTCCCTCGCGGTCGACTCGCGTCGGGTTGCGCCCGGTTGCTGTTTCATCGCCATCCGTGGGGCAGCGGCCGATGGGCATGACTTCGTGGGACCTGCGGTAGACGCCGGTGCGACCTCGGTGATCGCCGAACAGCCCGCTGGTCTCACGGTGCCCGTGGTGATCGTCCGCGATGGCAAGCGCGCGGCCGAGGTGCTCGCCGCCGAATGGCATCAATATCCCGCCGATCAGCTTTCGATCGTTGGGGTGACCGGCACCAACGGCAAGACGACGACGACGGCGCTGTTGCGTCACTTGATGAACGTGGGCGGTGACGCTGGCAGCATCGGTACTCTTGGCGCGTTCGACGGTGCCGGTGGCGCGATCGCATCCACGGCGGGGACGCTCACGACGCCGGGCCCGCTCGACCTGCAGGCGACCTTGCGCGCACTGGTTGACGCCGGTGTGCGGCGCGTCGCCATGGAAGCGTCCTCGCACGCGCTCCACCAGGGGCGACTCGATGGTATTTCGTACACCGCAGCCGTGTTCACGAACCTCACCCGCGATCACCTCGACTATCACCGCACGATGGACGAGTATCTGGCGGCCAAGTTGCGCCTGGCTGATCTGACCGTCGCCGACGGGACACTGGCGATCAATGCGGATGACGCAGCGTGGACCCCGCTGCTGGGAGATCGACGCGTCGTCACGTGGGGGATGCATCCCGACGCACACCTCCGTGTCGAAGACGTGGTGCTCCTCACGGCGGGAAGCCGGTTCGTGCTCGAGGGTCGATTCGGCCGAGCTGAAGTCTCGTTGCCGCTGCCGGGGGACTTCAACGTCAGCAACGCCTTGGCGGCGGCGGCCGCCGTGCTCGGGCAGGGCGATTCACTTGCCAACGTCGCGGCGCGCCTGAACCAGGCACCACAAGTGCCCGGGCGAATGGAGCGGATCATCGACGCACCATTCCATGTGCTGCGTGACTATGCCCATACGCCGGATGCACTCGCGCGCGCGCTGGCCACCCTGCGTCCGATCACGCCGGGGCGGGTCATCGTGGTCTTCGGCTGCGGCGGCGATCGCGACCGGGGCAAGCGTCCGATGATGGGCAAGGTTGCAGCCGACGGCGCCGATCACGTCATCGTGACCTCGGACAACCCGCGCACCGAAGATCCCGAGCGGATCATCGACGACATCGTCGCTGGCATGCCAACGGGGTCGTTCGAACGGGAGAGCGACCGCTGGGTCGCGATCGGGTTGGCGACCGGGCAGGCGCGCCCTGGCGATACGGTGTTGCTGGCCGGCAAGGGGCACGAGACGTACCAGGTGATCGGAACCGAATCGGTGCCATTCGATGAGCATGATATCGTGCTCGGCTTCGTGGGCTGATGGTGCCAGGGTGGAATGACGCGCGCGTGCGGCGCGCACTCGGGCTCGCCGTTGCTGCCAGCGATGCCTCGTATGTTGGCGTGAGCACCGATACTCGCTCGGTGCGCCCGGGGTCGCTCTTCGTGGCGCTGGCGGGCGAGCGCTACGATGCGCATGCGTTCCTGGGGCAGGCGCGGGCTGGTGGTGCGACCTGTGCCGTCGTTCGCCACGGCACCGAGGGCGTGAACGGATTGATGCTGTATCACGTCACCGACACGCTCCGCGCGCTTGGCGACCTCGCCCAGTTGCACCGCCAGGACGCATCCGGCCTGGTGATCGGTATTACCGGCCAGAATGGCAAGACCTCAACCAAAGAGATGGTTGCCGCCGTGCTCTCGACCAGATGGCGGACGCATCGCACCCGGGCGAATCTCAACAACCTGGTGGGTGTGCCGCTCACGATCCTGGAGGCGCCCGCCGACACCGAGGCGATGGTGGTTGAGGCCGGTGCGAATGTGCCGGGAGAGATCGCGCGCTACCGCGAAATCATTCGACCAGATATTGCACTGGTGACCAATGCGGGTGCGGGGCACCTTGAAGGATTTGGCACCGTCGACGCGGTGGTCCGCGAGAAGCTGTCGCTCACCCAGGACGCGCCGCTGGCAGTCGTCGGTACGTCACCCGGTGCCCTCGTCACTGGCGCGCGTGACCGGGCGCGGCGGGTGATCACGGCGGGGCTGAGCGGTGCCGATGTGTCACCGGAGCGGGTCGAGATCACCGGCGACGGTCGGCCCGCCGTGACGATCGACGGGCGCACCTTCCTGTTAACCGCCCGGGGTGTACATCAGGCCGGAAACGCAATGTTTGCATGGGCCGTTGCCCGCGAACTTGGCCTGGACCTCGATGCCTGTGCCGCAGCACTCGAGTCGTTCGCCCCGCCGAGTGGGAGGGGTGAGCTGACCCATTACGGCACGCTCACCGTGCTCAACGATTCCTACAACGCCAACCCGCAGTCCTTCACCGCGGCGATCGCGCTGGCGCAGGCGCTGCGTCCGAACCGCCGCCTGGTGTTCGTGGCCGGCACGATGCGGGAACTCGGCGCACACGCCGAGGCGCTGCACGCCGACGTCGCAGCCCAGCTCGCGGCCCTTGAGCCGGAACTACTGGCCTTGGTCGGCGAGTTTGTGCCCGCATTCGCTCCGTGGCGTGAACGCTTCCATGGTCGCCTGCTGGAAGCCGCAGACGCGGACACGATGGGTCCGCTCCTTGCCGCGCGGTTGCAGGGCGATGAGCTCGTCGTGCTCAAGGGGTCACGGGGCGTGACGCTTGAGCGTATCCTTCCAGTCATCCTCCGCGGCACCGCCACGAGATCCTGAGGTCCGATGCTCTACCACCTGCTCGCGCCCTTCGGCAAGTCGGTCCTGATCTTCAACCTGTTCAACTACATCTCGTTCCGCGCAGTGGGCGCGATGGTGACCGCGCTCCTGATCGCGTTCATCGTGGGGCCGGGCATCATCCGACGCCTGCATCAGCACAAGGTCGGCCAGGTGATCCGGGCCGACGGGCCGGCCAGTCATCACACCAAGCGTGGCACGCCCACCATGGGCGGAATCATCATCATTCTGGCGACCGTGTTGCCGACGCTGCTCTGGGCGCGACTCGACAATCCGCTGGTGCTGATCGCGATCGCCGCCATGCTCTGGTGCGGCGGCATCGGGCTGCTCGATGACTACCTCAAGGTGGTCCAGGGGAAGTCGCGCGGGCTGGTGGCCAAATGGAAGTTGGCAGGGCAGGTCATCTTCGGCGTGTCCCTCGCCGTCCTGCTGATGTACTTCCCGGTGATCAAGCCGGACATCGTCCCGGCAACGGCGACCACCGTGCCGTTCTTCAAGTACCTCGTGGTGGTGTTCGTGCCGGCGATCTACGTCCTGTTTGTCACCGGGGTTGTCACTGGCTTCAGCAACGCGGTCAACCTCACCGATGGCCTCGACGGGCTCGCGGCCGGGCTGACCACCATCGCTGCCGGCGCGTTCGCCTTCTTCGCGTACATCATCGGGCGCGTCGACACGACGACCTACCTCAACATGTTCTACATTCCCGGCGCCGGTGAGCTCGCGGTCTTCTGCGCCGCACTCATGGGCGGCGCGCTCGGATTTCTCTGGTTCAACGCGCACCCGGCCAAGGTATTCATGGGGGACACCGGCTCGCTCGCGATCGGAGGATCCTTCGGGGCGGTCGCGGTGATGCTCAAGTCGGAGTTCCTGCTGGTGATCATCGGCGGCGTGTTCGTAGCGGAGGCGGCCTCGGTGATCCTGCAGACCGGCGTGTACAAGTGGAACAAGCGATCCCGCGGTCGCGAGTACGCCGATGCGCACCGGGTGTTCCGCATGGCGCCGCTGCACCATCATTTTGAGCAGCTCGGCTGGGCGGAAACCACGGTGGTCACCCGATTCTGGATCATTGGCATCCTCTGTACCATCCTCGCGCTCGCGACGCTCAAGGTGCGATGACCCGTATCGATGAGTGGCGCGCGTCCGGGCGCGAGGTGAGCGTTGCGGGTCTGGGTCGCAGCGGTGTCGCCGCGGCACAGTTGCTTTCGCACCACGGAGTCAAGGTGTACGCCTCCGACGCGAAGGCTTCCACCGCCCGCCCGGTCGGGTTGCCGCCGAGCGTTGTTGTCGAGGTCGGCCGGCACGACCTCGATCGCATTGCCACGAGCGCAGCGCTGGTGCTGTCGCCCGGCATTCCCCCGACCGCGTCGGTGGTGCGCACCGCCATCGAACATCGCGTGGCCGTCATTGCAGAAGCACAGCTTGGCCTCGACGCACTCGCCGGCGTACCGTACATCGCGGTCACCGGCACCAATGGCAAGACCACCACGACCGCGTTGCTCGACCACATATTGCGGGCGGCCGGTGTGCGGAGCGTAGCGGCGGGCAATATCGGCAGGCCGCTGTCTGCTGTTGCGTGCGAAGCGGTACGCCCCGAATGGGTCGCTGCAGAGCTCTCGTCGTTTCAGCTGCACGACATGCCCGACGTCTCTCCCACGGTAGGGGTGCTGACGAACCTGGCGCCCGACCATCTCGATCGCTACCCGACGCTCGCCGAGTACTACGCCGACAAGGCCAGATTGTTCGGCAACGCGCGACCGGCCTCGATCTGGGTGACGAACCTCGACAATTCCGAATCCCGAACGATGATCCGCGACATCGTCGGGCGCCACCTCGCCTTTACGACGGTACGCGACACGCGCGCCGACGCCTGGTACGATCGCAATGGAGATCAGCTGATGCTCGCCGGGCGGCCGTTGCTGGCGCGGGCCGACTTCCCGCTCCTGGGTGACCACAACGTGGCGAACGCGCTGGCGGCGTCGCTGGCGTTGCATGCCGCGGGTTTCGCAGCCGATCGCATCGCGTCCGGCCTCGCCACCTTCCGGGCGTTGCCCCACCGCGTCGAGCCGGTGCGGGAGCTCGACGGCGTACTCTGGATCAACGACTCGAAGGCGACCAACATCGCGTCGACGTCGGTGGCGATACAGGCGATGACACGGCCGTGCGTGCTGTTGCTTGGCGGGCGACACAAGGGGGAACCCTATACCGCACTCGCCGCGGCGCTCCGGGCACATGCCACGGCCGTTGTGGCCTACGGCGAAGCAGGCGAACAGATCGAACGCGACCTGCGCGATGTGGTCGAGGTGGTGCGCGCCGCAACGTTCGACGACGTGATGGCGACGGCTCGCGGCATGGCGCCAGCCGGCGGCACTGTGCTGCTCTCCCCGGCCTGCTCGAGTTACGACATGTTCAGCAACTACGAAGAGCGTGGCGCCCGGTTCCGTGCGATCGTGGAAGGATGGTGACTGCGCCGTCGGTGAGACATCCCGGCGAGTTCCGCTGGGAAACCCGCCTGCTGGCGGTCGTCACGCTGGTGCTGACCGTGTTCGGAATTGCAAATTGTTACGCGGCGGCCACGTATCTCGAGGCGTGGTTCAACGAGGCAACCGACCAGGTGTCCGGCGCATTGATCGGGGGGGTCGTGTTCCTCGCGGCAGCGTACTCCGACTACCAGATCTGGCGGCGGTTCGCGCGCCCGCTCTTTCTCGCCACCGTGGTCGGGCTCGTCGTCCTTGCCGTGGTCGCGCTCGCCTTCGGATCGGAGCAGAGTCCGGCCGCGGTCGGCGCGGTCGTGCCGTTTCTCAATGGTGCCAGGCGGTGGTTCAAGATTGGCCCGGTGACGATCCAGGTATCGGAGATCGCTCGCTTCACGCTGACGGCGTTCGTGGCGGCGCGTGCCGTCGAACTGGGCGGCAAGGTGCGCAGCTTTCAGGGCGGATTTCTTCAGCTGGTTGCACCGATTGCCCTCGTCGTGGGCCTGGTCGCGGTCGAGCCCAACCTGTCGATGGCCATCGTGCTCGGCGTCGCGGGCGGCATGGTCGTGTTCACCGCTGGCGCACATCTCGGACACGTGCTGTTGCTCGCCCTCATGGGATTCGCCGGCGTCGGGGCGATGATCACGTTCTCGGGGTTTCGCTCCGATCGTCTCGACCGATACCGCGATACGGCGGCGATGTGCGACCCGACGCGACAAGAGTGCGCGTCGTTGATAGGCTACGGCAATGGTGGCCTCGTCGGACTCGGGTTCGGTGAGGGAACCCAGAAGCTCGGTCACCTGCCGTACGGATATTCCGATTTCATCCTGTCGACGATCGCGGAAGAATGGGGCTTGATTGGCGTCTTTTTCATGACGCTCTGCTTTGGGCTCTTCTGCTGGATGGGTTTCCGGATCGCCAAGACGGCCCGCGATCCATTCGGCATGTTCCTCGCCAGCGGGCTGACGGCGATGGTCGGTCTCGCTGCCTTCCTGCACGCCGCAGTGGTCACGCAGCTCATTCCAGCCACCGGGCTCACGCTCCCGTTTGTGTCTGCGGGACGCGTGTCACTCATCATGTACCTGTTCAGCGCCGGCGTGATCGTGTCCGTCGGACGCCGTCGTGGGCGCCCGGCGCGACAACGATGACGACCATACTCCTGGCGGGTGGCGGCACCGGCGGGCACCTCATGCCCGCACTCGCGATCGCGCGCGCCGTCAGCGAGCAGCACCCCGATTGGCGCATGTTCTTCGCCGGCGCAAAGCGCGGGATCGAGGCGCACGTGTTACCAGAACGTGGCGTGCCGCACCAGCTCTTCCCGTTCGAGCCGATCCATCGTCGGCATCTATGGCGCAACCTCAAGTGGCCCGTGCTCGCGTGGACCCTGGTGCGCGAGGTCGATGCACTGCTCGACCGGGAGCAACCGGCCGTGGTGATCGGCACCGGTGGCTACGTCAGCGGTCCGGTCGTCTGGCGTGCCGCTCGACGCGGGATCCCGACCGCGATCCTGGAACTCGATGTCATGCCGGGCCTTGCCACGCGCGGCCTCGCGCGTCGGGTGCATGAGATCTGGCTGGGGGCCCCTGAAGCCAGCGCTCGGTTGCCGCGCGCGGCCCAGGGCAAAGCGTCGGTGACCGGTGCACCAATCACCGCGCCAGATGCGTCCTGCCGCGCCGCCGCTCGCGTACGGTTCGGGTTGGGCGCCGATGATCGCCCGGTACTCGTTGTGACCGGCGGCAGTCAGGGGTCGCTCGCGATCAATCACCTGGTTTCCGACTGGCTCGACGCGGGCGGCGGCGTCGGCACACGCGTGATATGGGCCACAGGACGGGGCACCTTTGAACAGTTCGTGCGCCATCACGCACCGCCTGACGTGCATGTGGTGCCGTTCCTCGACCCGATGAGCGATGCGTGGTCGGTCGCCGACGTCTGCATTGCGCGCGCCGGCATGATGACCATCGCGGAACTGTGCGCGTGGGGAATTCCTTCGGTGCTGATTCCGTTGCCGACGGCCGCAGCGGATCACCAGACCCACAATGCACGCGCGCTCGAGGCGGCTGGTGGAGCGGTATGCCTGACGCAGCATGGACTCAGCGCGAGGCAGCTCGGACCGGTGCTTGCCGGCCTGTTGCGCGATCCGGAGCGACGCCGTGCGATGGGTCGCGACGCATCCGCTCGCGGCCGCCCAGAAGCCGCGGGGGAGATTGCACAGCGGGTTGCTCATCTCGCCCAGAGCCGCGAGGGTGCAAAGTAGCCGGATGTGTTCCACTCAACCTCGTCATGGAGATCGACGTGAGCGAACTCATGGTGTTGCGCGTGATTCACGTGGTGGGCGGGGCGTTCTGGGTCGGGGCCGTGGTATTCAATAGCGCGTTCCTCCTGCCGGCACTCGCCGCATCGGGGCCAGCTGCGGGGCAGGTCATGGCGAACCTTCGGCGTCGGCACATGCTCACGGTCCTGCCCGTGGTGGCCATCCTGACGCTGCTCTCCGGCCTGCGCCTCATCCAGATCGCGTCAGGCGGAATTACCACGTCGTACTTCGAGACCGGGAGCGGCCGGACCTATGCGACCGGCGGCGCGTTGGCAATTCTCGGATTCCTCATCGGAATGTCAGTTGTGCGCCCCGCGCTGAATCGGGTGGCGGCGCTTGGCGCGACGATGGCGACGGCGCAGGATGATGCGACACGTGCTGCGATCGGCGCCGAGATCGGTGCGGTGCGCCGCCGCGGTGCGTCGGCAAATGCCATTGTCGCGGTGCTGCTGGTCGCCGCGACCGTGGCAATGGCCATCGGTCGATACATGTAGCCCTGATGTGGCAACGCGCCCGACGCGACGGAGCATCGCGCGACGCCCAGAAGTCGTTGTAGTCGCCGCGTTCGCGATCGCGACCACGCGCCATCACACCGTCGAGCCAGTCGATCACGGCCTTCGGCGCGAGCACTTCCGGATCGCCGCCCACGGTGGGGCATCCTTGCGAGAGCCCCGTGCCGGGCGCTTCGGAGTGCACCACGGCGGCAACGACCAGGACCGAGCGCGCGGTCGAGCGGGTTGCAGCGAGAGCATGACGGATCACGCAATCCCATTGTGAATGGCGGCGAGCATGATGTCGGTAAACGTGTCGACGTCGTCGAGGGTGGTGTTGATGTTTGGCGTCACGCGGATCCCCGAGAACTCGGCATGATTGATTGGCGTCGTGACGATGCGATGCTTGCTCAGCAGCCAGCCATACAACTTGTCGGGCGCGATTCCCTCGACCGATACCATCGCGATCGCGCCGGCATTCTTGCTGTCGAGCGGCGTCGGTATCCGCACTCGGTCGCTCTCATGCAGCAACCGCTTCGCCCAGCGATCGCGCAGGTAGCGCAGTCGGGCGATCTTCCGCTCGGCGCCGATCCCGCGGTGGAACGCCAACGCGACCGAGATGGCGTTGTGATTGGCGGCGGGATGGGTGCCGATCTCTTCAAACTTGCGGGGGTTGTCATCCATCGAGGGCGCAGCGGCCATCAACGGCCAGATTCCCTTGATCTTCGCCTTGCGGACGTAGAGAAAGCCGGTGCCGATTGGAGCGAGGAGCCACTTGTGGAGCGACGTCCCGTAGTAGTCGCAATCGAGGTCGGCGTGAGTGAACGGGAAGTGTGCGTAGGCATGGGCGCCATCGACGAACACCTCGATGTTGCGCTCCCGCGCCATCTGGACGATTTCCTTGACCGGCAGTATCTGCCCGGTCAGGTTGGTGATGTGGGTGATCTCGATCACCCGCGTCTTCGGCGTGATCGCGTGCCGGAACACGTCGACCAGGTAGTCCGTGGACGGCACCGGCACCTTGAACGACACCTGTTTCAGCACGATGCCCTCGCGCCGCACCCGTTGCTCCCAGCTGGTCAGCATCCGTCCGTAGTTCTGGTTGGTCACCAGCACTTCGTCGCCGCGCTGCAAGTCGAGCCCGAAGATCAGGGTCTCGAGCGCCTCCGACGCGCCGCGCGTGATGGCCAACTCTTCAGGATCGCAACCGAAGTCGCGTGCGAGATCGCGACGGACGCTCTCGAGTCGTGGCTCGAGCACCTGCCACATATGGTACACCGGGAGCTCGTTGCTGAATCGCAGGTCGCGGATCATCGCCTCAAGCACATGCGTCGGAGTCGGGCAGACGCCGCCGTGGTTGAGGTTGATCATCGTGTGGTCGGTGTCGAACGCGCGCTGAATTTCGCCCCAGTACGCCTCATCGTCCGCCGCGGCGGCAGGGTCGACCGTGCTCAGGCGGTCGGTAGCGCGCACCACGTGACGCATCGCCGATTCGCGGAACATCGGGAGCGCGGCGCTGGCGCCGGCGAGAGAATGGAGAAAATGCCGGCGTGACGACATTGGTGCTCCGCGGAGGTGTAGGGACGACAGGTGGCACGGCAGGGAAGTCGGGACGATACCCGGCTGGAGTGCGAGGCGCCACTCGGCAGCGTAGTATCCTTATCGATCCGTCGCTGCCGCGCCGCCGACGGCGTCGTACCGGGCCGCTGACGGGCTCCCGAACCGTTGAGGACGCCATGCTCCGATGGTTGAGTCGCGTGCTGGGCGTCGCGCCGCCGGCGATGCAACGTCGTGTGGTGCGATGGTGGCCTGCGACGGTCGAGCATACCCGCGACGATATCGATACCGATGGGTTGTTCGTCCGACTCGACCGGGTGCTGGGGCTGATCGAGCACCATGTGCCGGAGCGGTTCGACCAGTTGCGTGCGCACGTGGCGGGGTTTCGCGTCGTTCGGTTTCCGTGCCGTGGGGCATTCCAGTCGGACACGCGCGAGTGTCTCGTCGAACTCACCTTCCTGGCGGACGCGGGCCGCCTGGACGAAGAGATCGCCGCAACGATCGTGCACGAGGGTGAGCACGCGCGTCATCGCGCGATGGCAGTGCCTGCCATTGCGCTGGCCGACGAGGAGCGCGCCTGTCGCGAAGCCGAGCTGGAGTTTGGGCTTCGGGCACCGGGCGGCGCCAAGGTCGTCGAGCGTGCCCGTGCGAGTCTGGCCCTTGCCGACGATGAGGTCGCGCCGACCGTGGACTGGTCGGTCGCGGTCGAGCGCATGCGGGCAGAGGATCGCCGGGCCAAGTTCGATGTTCGATGATCGCTCATCGATGAGCGATCATCGAACCACCACTCTCAGGAGCAACCCGTGACCGATCGCGCCACCGGCACATTTGACGTCAAGCTCCTCCCGCTTGCCGCGCATCACACCGGCGACAACGCGCCTGTCGGCCGGATGTCGATCGACAAGGTCTTCCACGGTGATCTCGCCGGTACCAGCGAGGGGGAGATGCTGGCCGCAATGACGGCTGTCAAGAACTCGGCTGCGTATGTCGCGCTCGAGCGCGTCACCGGCACGCTCGGCGGGAAGAAGGGGTCGTTCGTGTTGCAGCACACCGGCATCATGAATCGTGGTGTGGGCACGCTGACGGTCACTGTGGTTCCTGATTCCGGTACAGACGAGCTGGCGGGGCTGACGGGCACGCTGGAGATCATTGTCGAGGGGAAGCAGCATTCGTACGTGTTCGAGTACACGATGATCGAGAAGTGAGAAGCGAGAAGCGATAGGCGAGCGGCATTGGCACGAGGCATGGGGCGAGGGCTAGACGGCAACCGCTCCTCGCTTCACGCCTGCTGCCGCACCCCCCAGTACCGCCGCAGCGTCCCAAGAATCACGGGCAATCCACGGAACACGCAGAAGAACAGCGCCACCCATGCCGTCATCTGGAAGATCCGCAGCATCGAGACTGATTCACCGCCCATGTCGGTGATGGTCGCCTTGTCACCCAACGCCAGCGTCAGCGCGAGACCGCAAAACGTCACGACCTTGGTGACGGCGTAACCGGTGCGCATGAACGGCGACCCAACCAGGAACCGACCGAGCGGCGAACGATGCTGTTCGAATGGAGCGACGCCCTGGGCTACGCCAATACTGCGGAATGCATCGGTGAGCGTGGTGCGGGCGATCACGATCAACGCAATCGCCACCGGAATCATGCGAAGATCAGCGAAACAGACCCACAGCACGAGTTCGTAGGTTCGGTCGGCCGCGATATCGAGCACGCTGCCGAAGAGGGAGGTCTCGCCGCGTCGGCGGGCGACCACGCCGTCAACGGTGTCGAGCATCAGGCCGATGAAAAGCAGCACAACGCCGACGAGGCGGAGGGTGTGGGATCCGTGGTACAGGATCAGGATGATGCCGAGGAGCAGCGGAAAACGTGACAGCGTAATCCAGTTGGCCAGCACACCTGCCTCCGGGCTGAACGGGAACCATCATGTTCGTTGGGGGTCTATATTGCACTCCGCCAGTCACTACTCACGGAGCGCCTGTGTCTTCCGCCAATGTCCGAATCGTCATGATCGCCGCGCTCGTCGCCGCAGCCTGTACACCGGAGGATACGTCGGTGCCTGAACCCACGTCCATCGAAGCGGCGAGTTTCGCGTCGTCGCTCAACGTCAACCTCCCCACGTCCACCAAGCTGCCATCGGGGATGTACATCAGGGACATTGCAGTCGGGGGGGGCGCCGCAGTGGCATCCGGCCAGACCCTCTCCATGCGCTACACCGGCTGGCTCAGCAACGGGACGCAGTTCGACGCCACCGGCAACGGCGCGCCGTTCACGTTCCGCCTCGGCGCCGGGCAGGTAATCGGTGGCTGGGACCAGGGTGTCGCCGGGATGAAGGTCGGCGGAACACGTCAGCTCATCATCCCACCCGCGCTTGGCTACGGCAGCCGTGGCACCGGGCCCATTCCGGGGAACGCCATCCTGGTGTTCACGGTGGAAGTCGTGACGGCGCAGTGAGTGGGCCGACCACGGTACGACCGTTCCAGACCCGCGCAAACCACGCCCGCTACGTTCCGCTGTGGCACTTTTTCGCGACACCGCTGGTCATCGTGCTGTTCGCCTGGGCCATGCTGCGACTGGCGCAGGCACCGACGGCCCGAGCCGTCGCCGACGCACTGTTCATGGTCGCGTTCGTCATTCTCTTCGCCTATGCCCGACACTTCGCACTGCGGGTACAGAATCGGGTCATCCGGCTGGAGGAACAGCTTCGATTCCAGCGGCTGCTCCCGGCCGACCTGATTGCGCGAATGAGCGAGTTCAGGACCGCCCACTACATCGCGCTCCGCTTCGCCTCCGACGCAGAGCTACCCGACCTCGCTCGCACGGTACTTGACCAGCAGATCACCGACAAGAAGCAGATCAAGTCGATGATCCGCGAGTGGCGCGCAGACTACCTGCGAGCGTGACCGGCTACTTGCCGACCCGCGTCTTCCTGACCCAGCCCTCGGCAGTGTTGGTGTAGCCACCTTCCCGCCCGACGGTCATCGGAGGAATCTGTGGTGCGGTCCGGTTCCACGGAAGGGAGGGCGTGCGGCGCACGGCACGCCGGGCGTCCCTTCTATGAGTTCACCCGCACATGGAGGGATGCATGACCCGAAAGATGTGGCTCGGCGCTGCGTTGACCGCTGGCCTGGTCGGTTGCGCCGCACTCCAGCAGTTCAGCGCGCTCCGCCAGGTGGTGTTCACACTCGGTCGGATCGGCACCGGACGGCTGGCCGGGGTCTCCCTGACGCGCATCGCCTCGTATTCCACGCTGTCGGCCACGGAGGTGGCCCGGATCACGATCGCGGTCGCACGCAAGGACTTGCCGCTCGACTTCGTGCTCGATGTCCATGCCGACAATCCGATCGAGAACAAGGTGGCGGCGACCATGGTGCGGCTCGCCTGGTCGCTCTACCTCGACGACAAGCAAACGATCTCAGGCGTCGTGGATACGTCCATCACGATTCCGTCGGGCGGTCAGGTTGTGATCCCGATGCGGATGCGCCTCAACCTGATGGAGTTCTTCGACGGACCCGCTGAAGACCTCGTCAACATCGCCGCCGCGGTGGCTGGGCTGAACACCGACCCCACCCGCGTGTCGCTCCGCGCCGTCCCCACCATCAACACCCCGATCGGGCCGATCGCCTATCCGACGCCGATCACGATTGTGACCCGGACAGTGGGCGGGCCGTAGGGCGAGAAGGGAGAAGGGAGAGGGGAGAAGGGAGAAGGGAGAAGGGAGAAGCGAGAGGCGCGGAAGGACGGCTGGTGGCGGGTCGAGGCTGGGCGATGTTGTCCGGTCCATCCGCCGCCTTATCTTGCGTCCGTGACGGCCCTGTTCGACCCCACCGACCCACGCCCAATTCACTTCGTCGGCATCAGCGGCGCAGGCATGAGCGCGCTCGCGCTCGCCGCGCTACGTCGCGGCGTCGTCGTCACCGGCTGCGATCACGACACGAGCGCGTTCGCGGACCTGCAAGCGGCCGGCGCGCTGGTGCATTCCGGGCACGACGCGGCGCACGTCACCGGCGCTCGCGCCGTGATCGTGACTGCCGCGGTTCGCTCCGACCAGATCGAGCTCGTCACGGCCCGGATGACCGGCATTCCGGTTGTTCCCCGGAAGGAGGCGCTCGCGGCCCTCGTCAACGGCACCACGCTGGTCGCGATTGCCGGCACGCATGGCAAGACGACCACCACGGTGATGACCACCGAGGCGTTGCGCGCCGCCGGACTGCATCCGTCGGGCCTCGCCGGTGGGCGCGTCGCCTCCTGGAGCGGCAATGCGTCGCTCGACGGCAACGACCTCTTCGTGGTCGAAGCGGATGAGTATGACCAGGCGTTTCTCACGCTTCACCCGACCATCGCCGTCGTCAACAATGTTGAGGCCGACCATCTGGAGTGCTATGGGTCGGTCGAGGCGATGGAGCTCGCCTACGTGTCCTTTGCATCGCGAGCGACTCGGACCCTCGTGGGTACGGCTGACCCCGGGAGCGAGCGGGTTGCCGCCGCGCTCGGCGCCGCCGCGTGGCGCTTCGGAATCGAACGCGGTGACCTGCTCGTCACGCCGCGCGAGCTGTCGGCGGCCGGGTCAGTCGCGGATGTTCAGCTTCCCGACGGTCGTTCCGTCGTGCTGCGCCTCAGCGTGCCGGGAGTGCACAACCTGCGCAACGCCACCGCGGCGCTCGGCGTGGCGTTCACGCTCGGCGCAGACCTCATGAAGGCACTCGATGCGCTGCGCGCGTTCAGCGGCGTCGGTCGTCGATTTGACCGCCTCGGCGAAGTCGCCGGCGTGGCGATCGTCGATGACTATGCCCATCATCCGACCGAGCTCGTCGCCACCATCGCGGCAGCACGGCAGGCCTTTCCCGATCGGCGCCTGGTGGTCGTATTCCAGCCGCACCTCTACTCGCGCACCCGCGAACACGGGCCAGCGATGGGTGTGGCGCTCGCCGCGGCCGACTTGATCATCGTCACCGACGTGTACGGCGCACGCGAACAGCCCGAGCCGGGCGTGACCGGCAAGATCGTGGCGGATGCTGCCGTCGCGCTCGGCGCGTTCGTCGTGTACGAGCCCAATCGCGAGCAACTCAGCAGCGAGGTCGCCGAGCTGGTGCGCGCGGGAGACGTCCTCGTCACGCTCGGCGCTGGCGATGTCACCCGAGTCGGCCGCGATGTGGCCGATATCCTTGTGGCACGATGACGCGCCGCACCCGGGCACTCGTTGCGGCGGCGATGATCGGAGGGTGCGCGCTCGCGGTACTCGTGCTGCCGCGACTGGCTCGGGGTGCCCCGTTCTTTCGGCTGCAACACGTTGAGGTGGTCGGCACACGCTTCCTCGACGTGCAGGACGTGGTCCTGCGCCTCGGCCTCGCTCGTGATGCCAGCATCATCGATCCGCTTGATGCGGTGCGCGCCGCGGTCGTGGCGGAGCCAGGGGTGGTGAGTGCCGACGTGTCCCGTCGATTTCCCGGTACGCTGCGGGTCACCGTTCGTGAGGCCGTCCCGGTGGCGCTCGCGGTGCAGGCTGATCGGCTCGTCTTTCTCGATCACCGGGCGACGGTGCTTCCATTCGATCCGGCCCGACACGCGGTGTCGCTCCCGATTGCCGATCGGAGCGCCGCCACCACGACCCTGCTCGCGCGAATCATGGTGACCGATCCTGCATGGTACGACATCATTGATACCGCGACGGACGATCACGGTGACGTGGTCCTTGCCACCGCGGGTCAACTGGTCCGCATGCGTGCGAACGCGGATGACGAGTCGCTGCGCGCAGTACGACTCGTGCGCGACTACCTCGCGCAACGCGGTGTCGCGTGGCGCGAACTCGATGCCAGGTTTACCGGCCGGGTCTTCGTCCGACGGGCGGCAGCATGACCGTGCCGGTGCAACGCCTCGTCGCCGCGGTCGACACCGGGAGCACCAAGGTCACCGCCGTGATTGGCGAGGTGACCGGGGATGCTCGCTCATGGGGACTGCGAGTCCTCGGCGTCGGAATCGAACGGTCGAACGGCATGCGGCGCGGGGTGATTCGCGACTTCGAGGAAACCGTTCGGGCGGTGCGCAAGGCGATGCACGACGCCGAACGGATCGCCGGGATCGAAGTGGGAACGGTGTACTGCGGTGTCGCCGGCGAACACGTCGCGCAGCGCGTGTCGCACGGCGTCGCGAGCGTCACGGGAAGCGAGATCCGGACATCGGATCTGGCGCGAGTGAATGATGTCGCGAGCAACGTCTCGTTTGGTCACGATCAGGAACTGCTCCACGCGATTGCGCACGACTACCGCGTTGACGGCCAGCCCAGCCACGGCGATCCGATCGGCATGACCGGGGAGCGCCTCGAGGCCGAGGTGTACTTGATCACGGCACGGTCGAGCGCGATGGCTCACCTGCGCCGGGTGATCGAGAAGGCCGGATGGCACGTCGGCGAATTCGTCCTCGAGCCGCTCGCAGGTTCGCTCGCCGTGCTTAGCGCCGACGAGCGGGAGACGGGCGTCGTGCATGTCGACCTTGGCGGCGGGAGCACCACCGTCGCCATCTTTCAGGGTGGCAAGCTCAGGCACACCGCGTCCCTCCGATTTGCCGGCGGACACGTTACCGGCGACCTCGTTCACGGGCTCCAGGTGACTCAGGCCGACGCCGAGCGAATCAAGGTGACCTGGGGGGCGGCCTACGAGCCGCTGGTACCCGAGGTCGAGGTGATCGAACTCCCCGCGATGGCTGGGCAGGCCGCGCGGCGGGCACCCAGGCGGTTGGTCGCTCATATCATGCACATGCGGCTTCAGGAGGTCATGGAGCTGGCACACGACGAAGTTGCGCGTGCAGGGTGGGCCATGGCTGGCCTGCCGGGCGGAGTCGTCCTGAGCGGCGCGGCCGCAGCCGCCCCGGGAATGGTCGAACTCACCCGCGACGTGTTCGCGGTGCCGGTACGCATCGGCTATCCTGCAAACGGGCTGCGCGGATTGGTGGACCAGGTTGGCGCGCCGGGGTTTGCGGTACCGGTGGGGCTCGCACTCTATGGCGCGCGGCAGGTGGCACAGGGCGGGGGGTTCGGCGCGGCTGGCAACGCCTCCCCTGCGGTCGAACGAGTACTCGGACCAGTCAAGCGGTGGTTTCAGGATTTCTTCTGACCGACCCTCGGGGGGCGGCATGACTGACGGAATGATTTTCGAGCTGGAAGAGCAGTCCGCGCAGAATGCGAGGATGAAGGTCGTCGGCGTTGGAGGTGGCGGCGGAAATGCCGTCAACCGGATGATCGAGGAGCATCTGGCCGGGGTGCAGTTCATCTCGGTCAACACCGATGCCCAGGCCCTCGCGTCGTCGCGCTCCGACATCAAGGTTCAGATCGGGAAGAAGCTCACCCGTGGCCTTGGGGCTGGGGCGCGCCCCGAGATCGGACGTCAGGCGATCGAGGAAAATCGCGACGAGGTCCTCGAGCATCTCCAGGGCGCTGACCTGGTCTTCGTGACCTGTGGCATGGGCGGCGGGACTGGCACGGGTGCTGCTCCGATCATCGCCCAGATTGCCAAGGACATCGGCGCCCTCACGGTCGGCATCGTCACCAAACCGTTCCTCTTCGAGGGACGGAAAAGGATGAAGCAGGCCGAAATGGGGATCACAGAGCTCCGCCGAAACGTTGATACCATGATCGTCGTACCGAACGAACGGCTGCTGGCGGTGGTGGGCAAGGGCATTCCGTTCCAGGACGCACTGAAAAAGGCCGACGAAGTGTTGCTAAATGCAACGCGAGGGATCGCGTCGCTGATCACGAGCACCGGGATCATCAACGTCGACTTTGCTGATGTGCGTACGATAATGCAGAATGGTGGCGCGGCTTTGATGGGGACCGGCATCGGCCGGGGCGAAAATCGGGCGCTGGAGGCGGCCCAGCAGGCGATCTCGTCGCCACTGCTCGACAACGTCTCAATCAACGGGGCCAGCGGAGTCCTCATTAACATTATTGGCGGCAACGACTTGACCTTGGGCGAGGCAACCCAGATCAGCGAGATCATCCACGACGCCGTTGGCGACGATGCCCAGATCATCTTTGGCGCCGGTAGCGACCCCCGCATGGAAGGTGAGGTCAGGGTGACGGTGATCGCGACGGGCTTTGATCGGGCGGTCACAGGGGAACCTGTGGTGGAGCGTTCAGCGTCTACCGGGTCAGTACTCCCGTTCACGTCGCGCCGGATGACCGGTAGTGGATCATCAGGCCATGCGGCGGCACCGACCGCGCATCACGCGGCCACGGCTCCGGTGCAGCAACCGTTTGTCCGTCCGGCTCCGGCTCCGACCGTTCGGCCATCGGGCGCTCAGGATGTTGGTGACATGGAGATTCCAACCTTTATCAGGCGGCAAATGGATTGATGCAAAAACGCACTCCCCGATTCGCTCTCGCGCTCCTTGTGCTTGGCTGCGCCGCATCGTTTGCGGCACGCGGCAACTGGCCTTGGGCGCGATTTACCGAGGTGCCGGTGGCGCGTGCCATCGTCGTCACGAATCCGTTCCGGGTGGTGCGTGACACGCTGCAGAGCGGTGAAGCCGTCAGCACGTTGCTCGAGCGCCAGGGCATTCGGGGGCTCAACCTCGCCGCCTTCGCGCGCAGCCTTGCGCTCGACCCGCGCCGGTTCCGTCCGGGCCTCATTTTTTCGGTTCGTCGCGATGCGTCGACGGATGAGCCGACGCACGTCGAGGTCCGCGCGAGCGCCGAGCAGCGGTTGCGGTTCATTCGCACCTCGTCGGGTGATTGGACCGGGGAGGCCGTGCCCGTTCGGTGGACGATCGACACGATCCGCGTCTCGGGTGAGATCGAGTCGTCGCTCTCCGACGCGGTTGACCGTGAGATTTCCGCAGCGACGCTGGATCGCAGCGAGCGATTGCGGATGGTCTACGAACTCGCGGAGGTCAACGAGTACACCGTCGACTTCTCCCGCGATCCGCAGCCAGGTGACCAGTTCGCCGCGGTCGTCGAACGACTCGTGTCGGAAGAGGGTGATGTCCGGTTCGGCAGGATCCTGGCGAGCTCGATGTCGATCGGTGGCCGCGACCTCAACGCGTACAGCTTCGCTGGCACCGCCGACCGCGCATCGTTCTACGACGCGAAAGGGTCGGCGCTCAAGCGCGCGTTCCTGGTGACGCCGGTGCAGTTCCGTCACATTTCCAGCGCATTCTCTCGTGCCAGGCGGCATCCGGTGCTGGGCCGGATGCGTCGCCATGAGGGCATCGATTACGCCGCGAATACCGGCACACCGGTGCGGGCCGCGGGCGACGGTGTGGTGCTGCGCGCCGGCCGAGTTGGCGGGTATGGCAACCTGGTCGAGATTCGGCACCGCAATGGTGTCACGACCCGGTACGGACACCTCAGCCGCATCGCGCTGGGACTGCGCGCCGGCATGGAGGTGCGCCAGAGTCAGGAAGTCGGCAAGGTTGGCTCGACCGGTCTCGCCACGGGGCCACACCTCCACTACGAGTTCCGGGTCAACGGCGTCGCGCGTGACCCGCGCAGCATCAAGAGTGAAGGCGGCGCGCCGCTGCCGCGCGCCAGCATGGCAGCGTTTGAGCGGCAGCGCACCATCCTCGCGCAACTGCTTGACCGCTCCCTGCCACCGATCGCATCATCATTCGCTGACTGAGCCGGGCGCATGCGCCCGTGCTGATTCTCGCCGCACTCGTCGTTTCGGTTGCATTCGCCGCGTGGACGTACCGCCTTCGGCTCACTGAAGGCCCGGTGCGTCTCGCGGCGATGTGCCGTGCGGTTGGCGTGGCCGCACTCCTCGTGTTGCTGCTTGACCCAGGGCTCGTGGCGCGGATCAGCGCACCGCGCGCCGTGGTGCTGCTCGACAATTCCGTGTCGATGCACGGCGCAGGAGGCCGACATGCCGCCGCACTGGCCGCAGCCGCGGCACTTGGGGACACGACGTCGTTCGGTGTACTGGCACCGGGCGAACCCGGTGGACACACCGCAGTTGCCCCGGCGCTGAACGGTGCCGTTGCGGGCGGGCGGCCAGTGGTGATCGTGACGGACGGCGAGGTGTCCGATATGGCCGCAGTGCCGGCAGACGTGCTGGCCCAGACGGCAGTGCGACTCTTCGCGCGTCCTGCAGGCAACGACGTCGCGATCGTCGAGGTGCGCGGATCGCAGCGATTGGCCGCCGGCGATTCGCTTGTGCTGGACGTCGAAGCATTGGCGGTCGGTCAGGCGCCGGACACAGCGTCGGTCGAAGTCCGTGACGGCGAACGCGTCGTGTTGCGCGGTACGCTTCGGTTCGGCGACGGACCCCGCGCCCGTGCGCGTGTTCGGCTCGCGGGCGTGGTGCCGGACGGCGTCACCGGAACGCGTTGGCTCACGGTGACGCGGACCGGCGCACCAGACGCCGAGCCGGCTGATGATGCGCGACTCTGGCGGATCGTTGTCACTCCGACGCCGGGTGTGGTGGTGCTCGCCGCGTCGCCCGATTGGGATGCGCGCTTCCTGTACAACACGCTTCGCGATGTGGTCGAAACGCCAATACGGGGTTACGTGCAGCTCGAACCAGGCAGCTGGCGCCGCATGGACGATTTGCGCCGAGTGCCGGTGGCGGAGGTGCTCGCCGCGGCACGCGGCGCGGACTTGCTCGCGGTGCGCGGCGACTCGACGCCGTGGCGCGCCATGGGCCGAACGAGACTCCTGTGGGTTCCGAGTGACGCGGCGGGCGATTGGTATCTGGGCGCTGCAGGGGCTTCGCCGATCGCCGGTGCGTTCGCCGGCGTTGATGTCGATTCGTTGCCGCCCGCCACTGCGGCCAGACCACTCGACCCGATCGGCGCCAACGGCTGGACTGGGGCCGTCGCGAAGCTTTCGCGGCGCGGTGCCGACGTGCCGGTGATCGGGGGACGGGATGGCCCGAGCGGGCGAGTCGTGCTGATCGGCGTCGATGGGCTGTACCGTTGGGGTTTTCGCGGTGGCGCGAGTGAACAGGTGTGGCGGACCATGGTTGCGGATGCGGCGTCGTGGCTGCTCGCCACCCCCGATGCGGCCGGTGCTCGGGCGCGTGTGCTGCACCCCGTGACGCAACGGGGCCGCGCGGTGCGCTTCCAGTGGACGGGGGTCGGGGCCGCCCTGCCGGTTGCTATCGCGATCGACGGTGGCCGGGCCCAACGTGCCGATACGCTGCGCTTCGACGGCGCCGGCGAAGCGACACTGGCGCTTCCGGTCGGTCGCTACCAATACCGACTCGATCGCGGTGGCGCGGGTGCATTCGCCGTCGAACCTTACGCCGACGAGCTCGTGCCGTCGCCAGTGACGCTCACCGAGCGCGTGGCCGAAGCACGCCCGGCGCCGGCGCGGCGATCGCTGCGCGAACTGATCTGGTTGTTCGGAGTGGTGGTCGGGGGGTTTGGTGGGGAGTGGATGGTGCGACGGAAGTTGGGGATGAGGTGATCGACGACCGATGATCGATGATCGATGATCGATCGTCGATGCTCGTTCGTCAACCAGCGATGATCGGTGTACGTTCAAGTCGCCATCGATCATCCATCATCCGTCATCGGAGGGTGTATGAACCGGCACCCACATCTGGAATCCCATGCCCCGACTCGGCTCCCCCCAACGCGGCATCTGGCAACGCCTCAAGCGCCTCGCGCTCACCGACGTCGGTGCGCTGGCTCGAGGTCTCAACGCGCGCGATCTCGAGGCGATGGAGCGGCTGCTGATCGAGGCCGATTTTGGTGTGCCCGCAACACTGGACCTCACCGAGTTCCTCGAGGGTGAGGTGCGCCGGGGCAAGCTCACGAACGAGGCACAGCTGCGTGATGCACTGGTCGCACGGCTGGGCGAGATGCTGACAGGACCGACGGATCCTGCACGGCTCGCCACGCCGGCGAGTGGACCCACCGTCGTGCTCGTCGTCGGTGTGAACGGCGTCGGCAAGACGACATCGGTCGCAAAGCTTGCGCGCCGATTGCAACGCGAAGGCAAGATCGTGCTGCTCGGCGCGGCCGACACCTATCGCGCGGGCGCCGTTGCGCAGCTCGAGGTCTGGGCGCAGCGCCTCGGCATCGACTGCGTGTCGGGGGCGCCGGGTGGCGATCCGGCAGCAGTTGCGTTCGATGCCGTCGAGGCGGCGATATCGCGTCGCGCCGACGTGGTGTTGATCGACACCGCCGGCCGTTTGCACACGCAGGACGGGTTGATGGCCGAGCTCGGCAAAGTCGTGCGGGTCATCAAGCGGAAGATCGCCGATGCGCCGCACGAAGTGCTCCTGGTGCTCGACGGCACCGTGGGGCAGAACGCGGTGCAGCAGGGGAAAATGTTTGCCCGGGTCATCGCGCCAACCGGGCTGATCGTGACCAAGCTCGACGGCACGGCGTCTGGTGGCGCACTGGTGGCGCTGCGCCGAGAGCTCGACACGCCGGTGCGCTTCGTCGGCACGGGCGAGTCGCTCGACGACCTCGAGCCGTTTGACGCCGAGGCGTGGGCCACGGGCCTGGTCGGAACGTGACGCGGCGCGGCGCGGGGCTGAGCGGAGTTGTCGCGGGCACGCTGTGCGCCGGCGGTGCCTACGCCACCGCGTGGTTGAGTGGCGGAACGTCTCCTGCGGCACCGTGGTTGATGGTGGCCGGCATCGCGCTGACGCTCCCTGGCACGGTGCTGTTGGGTGCGGGGCGATCGACGCGGCAGCCGTGGCTCATCGGCGCTGCGGTTGTCCTCGTGATCCTGCTGCCCGGGGTATTGGCCGCGGCGCTGCTCCTGCCACACGAAACGCCGGCCGACCGCCTCCTGCTCGGGCTACCACGGCGCCTCGCGCTGGTGGTCTACGGTATTGGCCTCGTGCCCGCGCTGATCCTGCCGCTCGCGTTTGCGCGCAATTTCCGCGACGACGGCCTTGATCCCGACGGACTGAAAGCGTTGCGTGACGAATGCGCCCGCCTGCGGGGCGAATCGTCGTGAAGACCCCCGAGGTGGTAGCAGCCGCAATCGCGTACGCCCTCGTGTGCACGGTCATCGCCTGGTGGGCGTCGCGGCGCGTTACGAGCGCGCGTGAATTCTTCGTGGCCGGCAAGGGTGTCGGCGTCTGGACGCTTGCCATCGCGTCGATGGCCTCGGCACTATCGGGGTTCGCCTTCATTGGCGGACCCGGGCTCGTCTATGCCACCGGCGCGGGCGCGCTCTACATCGTGCTGCCCGCGGCAATCACCGGCGCACTTAGCGCGTGGGTGCTGGCGCGACGGCTGCGATTGCTCGCTGAGGTGCGCGGGCTGATGACGGTGCCCGATGCCATCGGCGCGCGGTATCGGTCGCCCGGCGCACAGGGATTGGCGGCCGTTGCGATCCTGATCGCGATCGTGGGCTATATGGCGACCAACTTCCTGGCGCTCGGCCTGGTGATCGACGCGATCTTCGGGACCGGGCTCACGGCCGGAGTTGTGATCGGCGCGGCGGCCATCCTTGCGTACTCGGCGGCGGGAGGAATCGTCGCGGGGATCTATACCGACCTCTTCCAGGGCGCGGTGATGGCCATCGCATCGTTATTGGTTTTCATCGCCGCGCTGCAATCAGGTGGGGGGCTGGGCGACATTTCGCGCGACATCATGCAGGGCGATGCGGCATTCCTCGGGCCGTGGGGCTCCTTTACGCCACTCGCCGCGATGTCGCTCTTCTTCGTGTTCGGGCTCGGTGTGCTGGGCCAGCCGCACGTCATCCACAAGTACTACATGGTGCGTGATCCACGGTCGCTTCGCTGGTATCCGCTCCTGATGACCGCCGCGATGCTCGTCACACTCCTGCTGTTCTTCGGGGTCGGGATTGCGATGAAGGCGCGCGTGCTGGCCGGAGATATCCCGCCGCTGGCACGCCCCGACGACGCGACCCCCCAGTTCCTGTTGCGCTATGCGTCGCCGCTCCTCGCGGGGGTGGTGTTCAGCGGTGTGGCCGCTGCGATCATGAGCACCGTGAACTCGTTCATCAACGTCGGGTCAGCGGCGGTGGCACGTGACATCCCACGCGCGCGCGGGTGGCGCGTCGCAAACGAGCTTCGGGTGGGACGGGTGTCATCGGTCGTGCTCACGGTGATCGCCGTGCTGATCGCCCTCAGGAGCAACACACTCGTAGCGCTGCTCGGGGTGTTTGGCTGGAGCCTGTTCGCTTCGACGCTTGTGCCGGCACTGGCGATCGGCCTTGCGTGGGAGGGCGCAACGCGCTCGGGTGCGATTGCTTCGATCGTCACCGGGCTCGCGCTGACGCTCGTGCTCGAATCGCTGGTATGGGGCAAGGTCATCGCGCTGCCGGCCGGGGTGTCGGCGGCGGGCCTCACCGTGGTGGCATCGATCCTGATGTTTTTTGCAGTGTCGTGGCTCACTCGATCAACCGCGGCGCGGGACCTCGACCCCGACGTCCGGTTGATCATGGATTTGTGACCGTCAATACGTGAACACCACGACGTTCAATGGCTTCGAGTAGATCATGACCGGGCTGGCGTTCCCCTCCGACACGCGGGTGACGAACCGGTACGTCCCAAGCGCTTCGGGTGCTTGGGTCGAGAACGGATAGCTCGAACCGCCCGCGACGCTAATGACGATTGCGATACAAATCGGCCCGCCGTCGCTGATACGTTGCCACTTGCCGCTGACCCGCTGTTCGACCGCGACGGTGCACGGGAGCGGACCCGTGCGGACGTCCTGCTCGCTGCCGTTGATGAGGCTGAGGGCCAGCATCGATCCTGGTGCAACAGGCCCGGCGGGCACGTCGAGCACGATGTCGCCGTCAACCGGGCCAGTGACGTTGCAGCCTGCCGTTGCTGACAGGGCGAGGGCGATGAGTACGGCGCGCACGGCATGCATGGCGGTCAACCGGAATTGGGTGTGAAGGCAGGGTACACAACTGGCCCTCCGAATCACAGACCCGCCCCGGTCGTTCTGACGTCACATCGATATCGACGCTGGCCCTCTCTTATCATTCGACGTGCCCCAGCTCCGACTCGACACGCCCGTCCAGTTCCTGAAAGGTATCGGCGAGAAGCGCGCCGAGGCCTTCGCGCGCCTCGGGGTGCACACCACGCAGGACCTGCTGCTCCACCTGCCGCACCGGTATATCGACGCCTCGAGTGTCACGCCCCTGGCTGAGGCCCGGGTCGGGGACGATGTCGCGTGTGTCGGCACGGTCACGAGCAAGGGCGTGTTGCCCACGCGGAAGGGGCTCCGAGTCTTTCACGCGGTGCTGCGCGATGCCAGTGGCGTGCTGGAGTGCGCGTGGCCGGGGCAGGCGTTCCTCGACCGCACCATCCAGGTCGGTCAACTCCTGCTCGTCGCGGGTCCGGTCCGGTTCTATCACGGCCGCCAGATGGCGCCGCGCGAGATGGTGATTCTCGGCGACGACGGCGAATCTCCCGGACGCGTCCTGCCGGTGTACCCCGCTACCGAGGGGCTCTCGCACAAGCAGATCCGGACGATCATCGACGCACACCTCGATTCGCTCATTCCACTCGTTCCAGACATCCTGCCGGATGAACTGAAGGCGCGATTCGCGCTGCCGTCGCTCGCCGAGGCGGTCCGCCTGGTCCATCGGCCGACGTCACTGACCGAAGCGGAGCAGGGGCGGCGGCGGCTGGCCATTGACGAGCTGCTCGACTTGCAACTCATGCTGGCGCGGGCGCGTCACATCGCGCGACACGGGCAACGCGGCACCCCGTTCGTGTTGCATCGCACGCTGACCACCCAGCTACGCGAGTCGTTGCCGTGGACCCTCACACCCGACCAGAAGCAATCGGTGCGTGAGATTTTCGATGACATGACGAAGGCCGACCGGATGCACCGGCTCGTGATGGGTGATGTCGGCACCGGCAAGACCGTCGTGGCGTTGTTCGCGATGCTGCTCGCGGTCGAAAACGGCTACCAGGCGGCGCTGATGGCACCCACCGAGTTGCTGGCGGAGCAGCACTATCGCACGCTCGCGACGCTGCTGGCGCCGCTGGGGATCCACCCCGAGATGCTGGTTGGGCGACTCGGCGCCAGCGACAAGAAGGCGGCGCGGGCACGACTCGCGTCGGGTGAGACCCAACTCGTGGTAGGGACTCACGCGCTGGTGCAGGAGGGCGTTGCGTTCAGCAAGCTCGGCCTGGTGGTGATCGACGAGCAGCACCGTTTTGGGGTCGAGCAGCGTTCGGCGCTGATGCTGAAGGGCGAAGCGCCTGATGTGCTGCTGCTCACGGCGACGCCGATTCCGCGGTCGCTGGCGCTCACGCGGTACGGCGACCTCGACATGAGTGTCCTCAAGGTGCGACCACCGGGGCGGGGTACGATTCGCACGGCGGTGCGCACGCCGACGCAGCGCGCCCGGGTGTTCGACTTCATGCACCAGACCGCGCAGGGTGGCGGACAGGTCTATATCGTGTTGCCGGTGATCGAGGAATCGGAGCGCGCCGATTTGAGGGCAGCGCAGACGATGGCGACGTCACTTGCGGCGCAGTGGCCCGACGTAGTGGTCGGCCTGGTGCACGGGCGGATCAAGCCACCGGAGCGCGAGCAGGTGATGCGCGACTTTCGCGATGGCACGGTCGGTGTGCTGGTGGCGACCACGGTGATCGAGGTCGGCATTGACGTGCCGAACGCCACGGTGATGGTCATAGAGCATCCTGAGCGTTTTGGTCTTGCGCAGTTGCACCAGTTGCGCGGTCGGGTGGGACGCGGCACCAAGGAGTCGCACTGCATCCTGCTCACGTCGTCAGATGGCGTGCCTGATCGGCTGCGCGCGTTCGCTGCGACCGATGACGGCTTCCAGATTGCGGAGCTTGATCTTGAGGAGCGCAGTCACGGTGATCTGCTCGGCGCTCGGCAATCGGGCGGCGTCGATTTCCGGATTGCGCGGTTTCCCGATGACACTGACTTGCTGTCGGAGGCGCGAGCGCTTGCGCGGGCGATTCTCGATACTGATCCTGGGCTCGAGCGGCGAGAGAACAAGCCGCTCAGGGAACGGGCCGTGGCGCGGTATCCGAAGGCGGATGTGCTTTTTCGTGTAGGGTGAGGAGCGAGAAGGGAGAAGGGAGAAGGGAGAAGGGAGAAGGGAGAAGGGAGAAGCGAGAGCCGAGTGGGGCGAAGGGTCGACGCCGGTAGCGGTGCGGCGCACCGTCTCAGGAGAACGCGCTCTCGGGTCCGTGTCCTGCCCGTCCTCCCGATCGTCTCCTTCCTACGATCCTTCCTTTTTCAAGGAGACGCAGCATGCGACACCGTCTGGTGCCTGCCGTCCTCGCCATCGCTGTGGCACAACTGGCTTGTTCTGACCCGATCAGCTCCGAAACAGGGCGAGCCGAAGCCCTGATCCAGGACACCCCGATTGGTGCCGCAACGGTCTCCGGCTCGCTCGCCGGCAACATTTTTGCTTCGCTCGCTGCAGACGGCACGACGTGGGTCAACTTGGGCTCTCCCAATGGCATCACGGTTTCTCTCCAGCTCGTGGGAAGCGCCTCGACCGTTCACGGGGAGGCAGACACGGACGCCGGGACCTACACGCGAGTGCGTCTGACGTTCAATGGTGTTGTCGCACGGCTCACGGCCGGCTCCGTCGTGGGCGGGGTAACCCTTACCAGCGATGCCAACATTACTCTCGGTGGTGCTGACCAGCGGGTCGAGCTCACCGTGACGGTGCCGAGTTTTGCAGTCGAAACCAACCCGACCGTCCAGCGCACCATCGTCTTCGAACTCCGGTCCCAACTCTGGCTGACGGCCGCTGTCCTTCAGGCGGGGACCGTGCAGGACGCTGCCCTTCAGGCGGCGGTCCAAGCGACGACCCGGATCGATCCCCGGTAGCCCGCCGTGAGCGGCTGATCTTCGTTCGGACGTGCACTCCATTGATATGGCCTTCGCGTTCGTGCAGGTGCCCCGACAGATAGTGATAGAAGTACACCGCCCAGATACCGTCAGCATTCTCGTCGGGTCCCCAGGTGAGGTGCCGGCGTCGCGCCTCGAGCAAGAGCGCACCGATGTCCCCGGTCCATACCCGGTCTCCGTCGGCGCCCGCAGCCGGTCGGCAGGCCGTAAGGCGGCGGTCGGAATCCACCTGCCTGCGAACAGCTGCGAGCGCACATGGTGCGACCCGAAAGCGGGCGGTATCGTTCCTGCTTCGGTCGGTCGCTCCGTCATTTCCACCTGGAGTCGGGCATGCGAATCATTCGTTGGACTGGGCTCACCTTCGTCCTCGTGCAGGGCTGCACCCCCAGCGAGGGAGGACAACGCACAACTCCACTCGATCAGATGGAAAGGGTCACCCAGGCACTCGTTGCCCCGCCGCTGGTTCCCGAGCACGTGCAGGTCGCATCAGGACCGCCGCGCATTGTGCAGGTGCGGATGGAGATCGCGGAGAAACTCGTCGACATCGGTCCTGACGGTGCCAAGGTCTGGGCGATGGCGTTCAATGGGACGGTACCGGGTCCACTCATCGTGGTGCATCAGGACGACCAGGTAGAACTCACCCTGATCAATCCTGCCAGCAACACCCTCGTTCATAACATTGACTTCCATGCTGCAACCGGTGCGCTCGGTGGCGGCGAGCTGACGCAGATAGGTCCCGGACAGCAAGTGGTGCTTCGGTTCAAGGCGACGCGAACCGGCGTCTTCGTGTATCACTGCGCGCCGGGTGGGCCGATGATTCCGTTCCATGTGGTGTCCGGCATGAACGGGGCGATCATGGTCCTGCCCCGGGACGGCCTGCACGACGCCGAGGGCAAGCCGGTCAGCTACGACCGCGCCTACTATGTCGGCGAACAGGATTACTACCTGCCCCGCGACGCCAAGGGAGCGTACAAGCAATACGCGGTCCCTGGTGCCGGGATGGCCGACATGATCGAAGTGATGAAGCGTTTGACCCCCACCCACGTTGTGTTTAACGGGGCGGTCGGCGCGCTGACCGGCGCCAACGCATTGACGGCGAAGGTCGGCGAGCGCGTGCTGTTCATTCACTCGCAGGCGAACCGGGACACCCGGCCCCACCTGATCGGCGGGCACGCAGACCTCTTTTGGCGGGGCGGTTCCTTCTCCGATCGGCCGGCGACGAATCTCGAAACCTGGTTCGTCGAAGGCGGTTCGGGTGCAGCAATGATGTACAAGTTTCTCCAGCCGGGGTTGTACGTCTACCTCAATCACAACCTGATCGAGGCGGTGCTCCTTGGTGCGGCTGCCCACGTGAAGGTGGACGGCGGCGAATGGAACAAGGAGTTGATGGAGCAGGTTGCCAAACCCGGGATGATCGCGGCCCCATGACCGGAGCACGGCTGCTCGCCGGGGCGTGTCTGGACGGCGCCGCAAGGAAACTGCGTTGAGGTGCCGACGCACGGTGAGCGTGTTGGTGGAGTACGACAAGCTGGCAGGTATGTGCCGGCTAACAACAGCATGCAGCTGACGGCGCTTCGCGCCGCAGCTGATGCTGGGCGTTCGGCCGCAACGAATAGCCCGAGAGAACGGATACGGACATGAGCAAGTATAGGAGTGCGTTACCTCAGCTCGGCCGCGATTTCTTCATGAC
>JANMSC010000339.1:0-8598 GCA_031388885.1 Gemmatimonadales bacterium
GGGCCGCAGATGACACCGATGACGCCGATCTCGGGTCAACGCCGAATCACAGAATCTCGCGGTCCCGTGGCCCCATCGTTTTGCCGCGCCGTCGTCCCACTGACGTACACCCGTCACCCCAGACTTGTAGGCTGCTCTCTGGCCGTACGGCCACAGAGGGGCCTGCCTTGTCACACACACGTTCCTTCGCTCGGTTGTCCACTATCACCCTCCTCACTTCGTGCATGTGGGGAGTCTCAGGCGCCGCGCTCCAGGCGCTAGGCCAAGGCGCGCCCGCCACGATCGCCGGCCAGGTGGCCGACGAAACCGGAGGCGTGCTGCCCGGCGCCACCGTGGTACTTCGCGACGCCAAGAGCGGCCGCGAGCGCGTGGTCGTGACCGACGCTGGCGGCCGGTTCGCGGCGGATCAGTTGCTGCCGGGGTCGTACACGGTCACGGTCACACTCTCGGGCTTCGCGACGCTGACCCGGGAAGCGGTGGATGCGGGCGAGGGCAGGCAGACGCGCCTGGATCTGGTCCTCAAGGTCTCGGCCCTTCAGGACGAAGTGATCGTCCGCGGGACGGCGCTCAACTACGCCAGGTCGATCGCGGGCAAGCGCGCCGCCGACGGCGTGGTGGACATGTTCAACGCCGACGAAATTGGGCGCCTCCCGGACAAGAACATCGGCGAAACGCTCAACCGCATTCCCGGCGTGTCGATGCTCCTTGAAAAAGGAGAGGGCCGGTTCGTTCAGATCCGCGGCATCAGCCCGCGCCTCAACAACGTCACCATCAACGGCATGGCGCTCGGCAGCGGCGACACGGAGAGTGGCGGACGTCTGGCGCCGCTCGACGTGATTGGCGGCGAGCTGCTGAGCGGCGTGCAGGTGCTCAAGACCCCGACGCCCGACATGGACGGCCAGGGCATTGGCGGCACACTCAACCTCACGACGAAGCAGCCGTTCGACTTTGCCAAGAACTTCACGGCGCTCGTGTCCACACGCGGCGGTTTTGAGACCATCGGCACGATCTCCACGGCCGACACCAAGGAAGTGCCGTATACCATGGATGCCACGCTCACCGGCAAGGTGGCGAATGGCAAGGTGGGTTGGTTGGCGGGGGCCTCGTTCTCGAACCGCCGGACACCGCTCCTCGGCATCTACATTGACGACTGGCGTCCTGTGACCTTTGGCGGCTCCACCATCTCCTATCCCACCAATGTCAAGAACAACGTCACGGTGACGGCGCGCGAGCGGCTCAACATGAACGGCGCCCTCGAGTTCCGCCCCAATGCTTCGTCGAAGTTTTTCGCGCGACTCTTCTCCGCGCGGTGGGACGAGTTGCAGCTTCGCAACCGCTTCGACGAGGGCCTGAGCGACCGCCTGACCGCCGTAAACGGCACCACGGGCGGCACCATTGTGGCCAACCGGGTGCAGGTGAACCTGCGAAGCGAACCCGCGCTCAAGAAGATCAACTCGCTGGCTCTTGGGGCCAGCCACCAGGTGGGCCGCTGGAGTGTCGACTACATCGGTCAGCGCAACGACAATTCGATCCACGAGCCCTACGACTACTGGGAGTTCCGGTCCGGCGCGAGCACCTTTGGCCCTGATACGTTCCAGATCGCGGAAAGCGGCGTGGTCACCCTGACGTCCACAGGCCGCGACCGCCTGGATCCGTCGTTCCAAACATTCCGCCGGGTTCGCTATTTTGAGCGGCTCACCGATGAAGACAGCTACACCGGAGCGCTCGACGTGCGGCGCGACACGCTCTTTGGCGGATCGAAGCCGGGCTTCTTGAAGGCTGGCGCGAAGTTCAGCCGCACAAAGCGAAACGCCGCCGGGTCCCAGTCCACCTACGGCATTGGCTCACTCAACTGGACCGCGGCCGAATCGCCGTCGCTCAACCGTGGGGGTTTTGCCAGCCCCGTCCCGCGGCAGTCGGTCCCGAATCTCTGGCTGGACCTCGACGGGCTAAACGCGTTCTTCCGTGCCAACCGCAACGATCCCCGCTACTTCGTGCTGAATGAGCGGGACACCTACAACAGCGAGTACCAAAGCGACTTCTCGCTGCGCGAGCGCGTGGTGGCGGGCTACGTGATGGGGAAGATCGACCTTGGCCCCGTGATTCTGGTCGGCGGCGTGCGCGTGGAGGCGACCGATGTCGAGTCGTCTGCCTTCACCATGGTGACCACGGGCACGCGGCTCGAGGCGCGGCCTGTCGGCGGGACGGGCTCCTATACCAACGTGCTGCCGTCGATCGTGAGCACGTTCAACCTGCGCCGCAACCTGGTGGCGCGTGCCGCCTGGACCAGCGCCGTGGGCCGGCCGGAGTTCGACGCCCTTGCGCCGCGTTCGCGGCTCGGTATCGAAGACAACCCCACCATCGGCACGATTGGAACGCTTTCGATCGGGAACCCGGACCTCAGGGCGCGCCAGTCGGCCAACCTTGACGCGTCGCTCGAGTGGTACTTCGACGAGGGGGCGCTGCTGTCGGTGGCGCTGTTCCGCAAGGACATCACCAACGAGATCATTCCAGCGCCAACTCAGCGCCTCACCAACCACGCCTATCAGGGGGAGACCTTCAACCGCTTCGACATCGACACCACGATCAATGCGCAGGAGGCTAAGGTCCAGGGCCTCGAGTTGACGTTTGCCGATCAGTTTGATTTCCTGCCGGGCGTGCTCAATGGCCTGGGAATTGGCGCGTCGATGACGTTCATCGACAGCGGTATCGAGGTGGCTCGCGGTGACGAAGTGTTGACGCTCCCGCTGCTGGAGCAGGCCGATCGGTCCACCAGTCTGACGCTCTACTACCAGAAGGGCCGCTGGGATGTGTCGGGCACCTACAAGTACAACTCGAACTTCCTCACCGACTACGGCTCAAGCCGGGCACTGGATCTCGACCAGGGCGGCTTCGGCCGCTTGGACTTCCGCGCGCAGTACGACCTGCGGCCGGACCTGAAGCTAACCTTCTCGGGCATCAACCTGAACGACGAGCCGACCACCGAGTTTCAAGGGGGTATCCCGACGCAGAACACGGAATACGAATACACGGGCCGGACGTTCTTCTTCGGCATCTCCGCCCGGCTGGGGCGGTAGCCGTATGCGAATCGTTCTGCCTTTCGCCTGGTGCTGTGTGGCGTGGGCCTGGCTCCTGGTCGGCGTTGGCGCCCAAGCGCCAGGGCCCGTCGCGGTTCCCGAGTACAAAGCCCCCGCGATCCAACGCCTCACGGCCAGGACCCTCCGCGTCTACGAGGCGCCGGAGGCCGACCAGGGTGTCGCCGCCGATGCCCGCCATTTCTACGCCATAGACAACACCGTGATCGCGAAGTATGAGATCGCGTCAGGCAAGCTGGTGGATCGCTGGATGGGCCCGCGCAATGGTCTCATCCGCCACATCAACAGTTGCCTGGTGGACATCAGGCGGCTGTGGTGCGCCAACTCCAGCTACCCGCTGACGCCGATGGGATCGTCGGTGGAGGTGTTCGACGCCGCTTCTCTCGACCCCGTCGACAGCCATAGCATGGGCATGACGGAGGAAGGGTCGCTGACGTGGTTCGACCGCTACCGCGGCGGCTGGATTGCCGGCTTCGCGCACTACGACGGGAACGGCGGCCTCAAGTTCAAGAACCAATCGTTCTCGAGCGTCGTGACCTTCGACGCCGACTGGCGGCGGACGGGAGGTTGGCTGTTCCCCCAGACCGCGATCGACCGCATGGCGCCGCACGCCGCCTCGGGCGGCGCGATTGGGCCCGATCGCTGGCTGTACCTCCTGGGCCACGACCGGCCGGAGATGTACGTGGTAGCCCGTCCGCCGATCGGCCCCACCCTGATCCACATCGCCACCATCGACCTCGAAGCGGAAGGGCAGGCATTCGCGTGGGCGCAGGATGGCACGCGGACGATCTTTGCGACCCAGAAGGGGCTGGTGCGGAGGATCGAAATCCCGACCGTGACTCCGAGCGACCCCGCCTCGGCCTTGCCCTTCCCATAGCGGCCGTCCTTGCTCCTGATTTACTGCACGGGGGGCGCCATCGCGGGATCGAACGCCTTGTTCTCGACGCCGGCATGCCCATTGTAGAGCTCAAAGAAGCCTTCGCCGGTGGCATCACGCAGCGGCAGAATGTCTTCCACCGTGATGGCATAGCGGAAGTTGGGGTGATTGACGTGCGCCAGCACCTGACGGCCCGAGCTCACGCCTTGGTCGAGCACCGCATTGAGGTTGTTCTGCAGCACCTCGGTGGGCGTGTCGCCGCCGCGCGGCACGATCGCCTCGTGGCTGTTGACCGCGTTCGTGTGGAGGGGATGCGACTCGAAGAGGTCGGTGATTTCCTCACCCTTGACGAACATAAATTCGTCCGACGCTTCGCAAAGGTGACGGAACTCGTCGAGAGTTTTCAGCCGTACCTCGATCACGCCCTTCTCGGTGGTGCGCGTTTGCACCCAATCGTCGCCGTCGCTCCACCAGGTGTGGGTATGCGTGTTGCCCTTCCAGCAGCGGGCCTCGCCGGCGCTGTAATCACCCGCGCGGATCTTTGAAGTAGACCGCTTGAGAGTCCGCTGGCGCGTGGCTGTCGCCGTGGCTGTGGTTACCGTGTGCGGTCGCTGAAACGCTGATGAGCGCTCCGAAGAGTGCTCCCAGTAAGATCATCCAATTGGTGTTCATGTTGGCCTCTGCTCAGAACTGGTAGCTGTAAGAGACGAAGAAGCTGCGACGCTTGCCCTGGAATATGTAGGGGTAGAAATACCTCGGGTCGGTATTGCTGAACTCGCCGCGGACAAACTCCGAGCCGTAAAACTGGTTGCCAAATGCCGCGCGCCCGCCATAGTACTCATCGAGTATGTTGACGGCGCGCAGTTGGAGGCGGTGCTCGCGCTTGTCGCCCATCCAGTACTGCACGCTGCCGTTGAGGAAAAACCAGTCGCCGTAGTTGAAGTCAGGCAGGCCACTGACTGCGGGTGCCTGGATGATTTCCTTGCCCTGGAAACGCGGCAGCAGGTTGAAGTGCCAGCGCCCGGAGTTGCTGCTGTAGCCAATATTGCCGGTGGCAAACCATAGCGGTGTGGCGTTGATCTGCCGGCTGGTACCTTCCAGCTCGGCCTGCTGGCGCGTGTAGCTGACCGAGGCGGTGAGGCTGCTACTGAGCTGGTACTCCACGTCGGCGACCAGACCCCGGATCTCGGTAACGGCTTTATTGTTGAAGCGCGTGTTAGGGGTCAGGCCCGTCGTCGTCTGGATTCGGTTGCTGATATCAGTACTGAACCCACCCATATCGATCGCGAGGCGATTGCCGTTGATGGTTCCTTGGAAGCCCAGGCCGTAGTTAAGGGTCCTGGTGTTTTCCGGCTTCAGATCGGGGTTGCCAACAACCGTCGGGCTGCTGAAGAACAGTTCGTTGGTCCTCGGCAGGCTGAACGACGTGCCGCCGTTGGCCCGCGCGTAGAGGCCGCCATCGAAGTCGTGGCGCAGGCCGAACTTGCCGATGGTTTCCGAGCCGAAAGACTTTTCAAAGTCGACACGGCTGGCAACGGAGATCGAGGTGTTGGGGCTGAACGGAGGATTCAAAAGCAGATCAGCAATGATCGCGTTGTTCGAAACAAGGTCGTCGTCGAGCTTGATGCGCGGGTCCGAGGTGTCCCGGTAGTTGGTGGACTGCAGCCCCAGCACCAGGGTGACCGACGGATTGAAGGTGAAGCGATTGATCGCGGCGACCACCAGCTCTTCGAAACCGCCTGGCCACGACTCGTCGCCTATGCCCCGCCCCGCCCCATTCTGCTCCAGCTCACCCGTCCAGTTCCCCCAGGGGGTGACGACGCGCGGGTTGCCGGACCGCGGACAGCCGGCGCGATCGCGGCACACCGACGGCGAGAACTTCGTGTTGTACAGGGTGGGGTTGCGGTACGAGGCGGTGATGTCGGTGCTCAGCAGGCTCGACCACTTCTTGTTGTACTGCAGGATGATCGCCGGCATCTCTACGAGGGTGGGGCCGTACACTAAAGTGTTCGGGAAGGTGTCCTGGAACCGCGTCTCCACGTACATCAGGTCGGCGTTGAGCGAGCTGCTGTTGCCGATCTGCCACCGGTATTTCACCCCGATGCTGTCGCGCGCGTTGTTGTTGTCGGTGATCCCGCCCGCCGCAAGCAGGTTGTCGACCTGCGCTTCACGCGAGAAGAGTTCTGGGCCATGCGTGGCCTGACGGCTGCCGTAGAACATGAGGCTGTGGTTGCCGGCGTCGTCGAGTGGGAACGAGTAGTTGCCCCAGATATCGCGGGTATTGAAGCTGCCGTAGCTCACGCCGAACTCGCCCTTGCGGGTGCCATCGGGTTTCTTCGTGATGACACTGACCAGGCCGATACCCGCATTGGAGCCGAAGTAGAGACTCTGCCCCCCGCGGAACACTTCGACGCGCTCGATCATGTGCGGATCGATCAGCGTTGCACCCCAGATATCCTCAATGCCAGCGCCGCGGTCCCACAGCGGCATGCCGTCGATCGTTACCAGAGTGTCGCGGTCGCCGCCGCCATCGAGACGGATCGTGAATTCACCTTCGTCGGGCGAGTAGCCGACGTTGGCGCCACGGATCAGACCCTGGGCGACTTCGGCGAAGTTCGTGTAACCGCCGGCCGCGATCTGGTCCGAGGCGACGATTTGCACCTGGTTGCCGACTTTTTCTAGGGCCGCGGCAACCTCGCCGACCGCCGGCAGGTCCGCCGTCACCTGCACGGACTCGGCGAAGCTCGCGAGCGGCAGCGTGAACTCGACCGTGAGGATCTGGCCGGCGCGCAACTGCAATCCGGTCCGACTGATCGAGGCGAACGTCGCCGCCTCGACGAAGACCACGTACTCGCCCGGGGGCATGAGCGGCATCCCGTATCGTCCGGACGCGTCCGTCACGACGGTGCGCTCGTAGCCGTTGCCGGCGTTGAAGGCCCGCACCGTCGCGCCGGCGACCGCTGTGCCCGCACCCTGCTGGCGCACCACGCCTTCGATGAGGCCGTGCCCCTGCGCGCGCGCCGTTTCCGTCACCACCCACAGCCCGATGACCACCCCAAGGATTGCCAGAACCCGCCTGCCTCTCATGTCGCCTCCTCGGCCGTGCATGGCCATTGCTCTGATTAGCGCTTGCGGGCGCGACGGCCCGACCTCGTTGCGGCATCGACGATGTAAAGGCGTGGAAGTTTTCATGTGCGACGCGCGAGAGATCGCGCGCCATCGAACACCAATCCCTATGCGGGCAGCGATGTTACGGTCCGTTGCCGGCCACGTCATCACCAAGTGCTTGAATCAGCTTGGACCAACTGTAAGCACGATGGAGGTGACCGATGCGACGACTGACGTTCTTGATGTGGATCCTGCTGCTCGCGTGCCCCGTCGCGGGGTTCGCGCAAAGCAATGCGACCGACGGTGCGCTTGACGGGTTTGTCAAGGATCCGAGCGGCGCCTCCGTCCCGTCCGCTAGAATCATTGCCCTGAACCTGGCCACCAACCAGGTGCATGAAACGACGGTCGACCGCGCGGGATACTTCCGGTTCCCCCTGCTACAGGTGGGCGAGTATCAAGTCATTGTGACCGCGCCGGGGTTTGCCGAGTACCAACGTACGGGCATCCGACTCAGCGTCGGTACGCAGGCGCGTGTGGATGTGGCACTCACGATCGGCGCCGCCACGGAAACCGTCACGGTGACCGGCGATGCCTCCATGGTGCTGGCCGGCCAGGGGGCGTCCGGTGAGGTGCTCAACGCGGAGGCGGTCCGGGCGCTGCCCATCACGTCGCGAAATATTTACAACTTCCATCTCATCGGGCCCGGCGTGAAGGGTCTGCCGAGCACGGGGTTCGGCACCACCCAGTTTCTTGTCGGCGGGCACAACCGCATGACCTGGTCGATGGACGGCATCGACAACTCGCAGCGCCGGACCAACCGGCAGATCCGGCTCGTGATTAGCACGCCGGAGAACGTCGAGGAGATGCAGGTGCTCACCGGCGCGTATTCGGCGGAGTTCGGCCGTGCGGCGGGGGGCGTGATCAACGTCATCAGCCGATCGGGTTCCAACGCGTTTCGAGGTGGTGCGATGGCGCTCGTGCGACCGAACGCGTGGTCCGCCCGGCCGCCATTGGCGTCGATCAAACCAGAACAGGAATGGTGGATGGTGCAAGGCAACGTCGGCGGGCCGCTGCTGAAGGACCGGGCGTACTTTTTCGCCAACTACGAATACAACCCGCTGAAGGCGCCGCAGCCGGTCACCATCAACCGCGCAGCGGCGGCCGCGATCGGACTGGCGGAATCGGACCTGGGTAACTCGCCGTTCGGCGAGACCTTCCACACCCCGAGCGTCAAGGTGAACTTCCGCGCGAGCGATCGCAACAGCGGCTTCCTGCGTTACAACCGTTTCACCAACGACCAACCTGGCGCGGGCGGCGGCTTGACCACACCCAGCCGAAGCGTCTCGTTCAAGGATCGGATGTACGGCCTTGGCGCGCAGCTGGCCACGACTGTTTCAAGTGGCGTGCTCAACGAGTTGCGATTCGGGTTCAACCGCCGCAGCGAGCTCCGCGAGCCGTACGGTGATGGCGGCAGCAACGGTGCGCACGTCAACATCGCGAGCGTCGCCAACTTCGGCG
>JANMSC010000103.1:0-4960 GCA_031388885.1 Gemmatimonadales bacterium
CGCCAAGTCGGCGAATCGGTTGCGGAGGCCATCAACGATCTCGTAGAACGTCGGAATCACGAGCAGCGTCAGGACCGTCGACGTGATCACGCCACCGATGACCGCGCGACCGACGGGCGCATAGAAATCCGCGCCTTCGCCGCCGCCGATCGATACCGGCAGCATCCCCGCGATCAGCGCGAACGTGGTCATCAGGATCGGACGAAGCCGGATCCTCCCCGCTTCGATCAGCGCCTCGCGCAACGGCACACCGCGTTCTTCACGAGCCCACTTGGCAAAGTCAATCAACAGGATCGAGTTCTTCGCCACGATACCCATCAGCAGCATCACGCCCATCAGGCTCATGATGTTGAGCGTGTCGCCGGTGACGATCAGCGCGATCACCACCCCGATGAGTGAGAGCGGCAGTGAGATCAGGATCGCGATCGGATCGAGGAACGACCCGAACTGCACCACCAGGATCAAGTACATCAACAGGATCGCAATGCCCAGTGCGGTGAAGATGCTGCTGAAGGTGTCGTTCTGCTCCTGGTTCCAGCCGCCCTCCGTCATCTCGTAGCCGGGCGGGAACGTGATCGCCGAGATCTTCTGCTTCATGGACTGCGTCACCTCGCTCAGCGGCCGGCCATCGGTGTTCGCCTCGAGCGTGATCACGCGAGTGCGATCGAGGTGATCGATCTGCGCCGGCGCCCGCTCCAGCTTTACCCGGGCAACCTGCCCGAGTGGAACGGTGTGCTGCCGACCGTCGCTGCCGAACACCGTCAGCGGGAGCCGTTCAAGGTCGGCGGGTCGGCGGCGGGCGTCGGGTGCCAGCCGAATTCGCACGTCGCGCGTCTTGCCAGACGGATCGACCCAATCCCCGGCATCAATCCCCGCAAAAGCCACCCGCATCGCCTGTCCCACCTGACCCACCGTGAGGCCAAGTGACCCGGCCAGGCTACGATCGACCTCGACCGTGAGTTCGTCACGCGGCCCGCGCGCCGACAGGCTCACATCCACCGCGCCCGGTACCGTGCGTGCCGCGGCCAGCACCTGCTCACCCAGCAGGGCGAGCGTCGTCGCGTCCGGGCCGCGCAGCTGCAGCTGCAGTTCCTTGAACGCGCCGCCGAAGCCGCCGCTGAACACCGACACGTTCACGCCGCCGACCTGCTTGAACTCCTCGCGCAGCCGGACGCCCAGTTCCGACGCGGACGTCGACCGCGAGTTGGCCGGAGTGAGTTTCATGTAGATGTGGGCCTGGTCCACACCCGGCGTCCGCATCGGCAGCGGTGTACCGGCGGTGACGTAGGAGTACCGCACCTCAGGGTGGCGTCGCGCGATCGCCGCGACCGCTTCGGTGCGTTCCATCGTGTACGCAAGGTTGGCACTCGCCGGCGCCTCGACGACGACTTCGATCTCGGCGCGATCCGACAGCGGCACGAACCCGGCGCCGCCAGCGAACATCTGCAACACGATCGCACCGACAAACGTCGCCACGGCAAGACCCACCATCGACCAGCGGTGGTCCAGCGCCCACGCGATGATCCGGCCGTAGTGGTCGGTCATCCGCGCGAACCAGCGGTCGAACCTGTCCAGTTGCCGCGTGATCCAGCCCTTGTCGTGCTCTTCGCGATGTGGGTCGGCCCAGTAGGCCGAGAGCATCGGGTCGAGCGAGAACGAGACGAAAAGTGACACGACCACCGCGCCCGTGATCGACAAGGCAAACGGCTTGAGCCACTGCCCCGATTGTCCGGTCACGAACGCGATCGGCACGAACACCGCCACGATCGAGAACGTGGTGGCCGCCACCGCCAAGCCGATTTCAGCGGTGCCCTCTCGTGCTGCGGTGTAGTGGTCTTTCCCCATCTTCACGTGTCGCACAATGTTTTCGCGAACCACGATCGCGTCATCGATCAGGATACCGATCGCGAGGGAGAGACCGAGCAGCGACATGGTGTTGAGGGTGAAGCCGAAGGCCCACACCCCGATGAATCCCGCGAGCACCGACACCGGCAGAGCAAGGCCCGTGATCACGGTCGAGCGCCACGAGTTGAGGAACAGGAACACCACAAGCACCGTCAGCAACGCGCCTTCGAGCAGGGTCATTTTGACGTTGTTGACCGATCCGGTCACGCGCACCCCGGCGTCTTTCACGATCTCGAACTTGGCGTCGGCCGGCAACGACGCGCGCAGCGCCTCGACCTGATCACGCAGCTTGAACACCACCTCGTTGGTCGAGTAGCCCTTCGCCTTGAGGATGCTGATCCCCACCGCACGCCGCCCATTGAATGCCGCACCGGTGCGCGGCTCCTCCACACCTTCGGTCACGTCGGCCACGTCGCCCAGGCGAATGATCGCGCCACCGCGCTGCGCCACCACGAGCTCTCGAAACTCGGCCGCGCCCCGCAGGCGCCCCTTGAGCCGGATGGCGCGCTCTTCGAGACCGGAGTTGAGCCGCCCGACCGGAGCCGCAAGATTCTGGCTGCCGACCGCTCGGACGATCTCGTCGACGCCAACGCCCGACGCCTGCATCGCCTCGGGCCGAAGTTGCACGGTCATTTCGGGATAGCTGCCACCCACCACCGACGCCTGCGCCACGCCCGGGATCGATCGCAACGAGCTCACGATCCCCGGATCGGTGATCGTCGTCAGGGTCCGCGTATCGAGGGTCTGGGAGCTCACCGTCATCGCCATGATCGGCTGCGCGCCCCAATCGAAGCGAGTAATGATCGGCTCTTCAATTTCAAGCGGGAGGTCACCGCGAATCGTCGCGATCGCATCGCGAACGTCTTGCGACGCCTCGGCTGCCGGCTTGGTGAACTTGAACGTGATCGTGAACTGCGCGAAGCCGTCCACAGCGTTCGAGATCGTCAGGCGTCGTTCGACGCCTGACAGACCAAACACCGCCTCTTCGATCGGCTCGACCACCTCGCGCTCAACCGCGTCAGGGGATGCACCCGGGTACGCGATCTGGACCATGACCACCGGCTGGTCGAGGTCGGGAAACTCGTCGACCGGCAGGTTCATCAGCGCCGCGAGCCCGAACGCCACCAGGGCAAGCATCGCAGTGATGGTGATGATCGGTCGCCGGATAGCAAAATCGGAAATCCACATCGAGATGGTCCTCGCGAATCAGCTATCGGCGCGCAAAATGCGCACCAGGGATCCTTCGGGTGTGCCAAGTGCCGCGCCCAGCAGCAGTGTGTCCCCCCGCACGACTCCGCTCCTGACCTCGACGCGCTCGGCGATGTCGTCGCGCAGGCCCAGGGTGACCGGTACCAGTTCGACCTTGCCGCCCTTGATGCGGCGGACCGACGGCATCGTCGCCTTTGGGTCGATCGCGGACAATGGAATCGCGAGGCCCCGGCTCTGACTGATCGCCACACGGCCCTCGGCGAAAAGTCCCGTCGCCAACGCCCGATCGCCGTTGGGGACCACGATGTAGATGCGCACCTGCCGCGTCGTCGGATCGACGGCGGGGTTCACTCGTGCGATCGTACCGGTGAAGGTCCGGTCCGGGTACCCCGTGACGGAAAACTCCACCTTGGCGCCGCGGGTCACACCACTCAGTGTTGCCGCCGGCACACCCGCCTCAAGCTCGAGGCTCGTCGGATCAATCACCGTGATCACCGGCGAGCCCATCTGCAGAACGTCGCCCGCGTTCGCCGCACGCTCGCTTACGACACCACGGAACGGCGCGCGCAGCGTCGCGTTCGCGAGCTGCTTGCGCGCCAGCGCCAGGCGACTCTGCGCATCGGCGACCATCGCGCCCGCGGCGATCGCCTGATTGCGGGCAGCCTCGAGGTCGCGTTCCGCTACCGCGCCCGCAGCGTGCAGTCGCTCGGCGCGCTCAGCGTTGCGCGTTGCCACGGCCGCACTCGCTTCGGCACTGCGAAGCTGCGACACCGCTGATCGAGCCTGATCGTCGAGCACCGCGGCCTCGATTCGGGCGAGCGGCTGTCCGCTCGTCACCACGGCACCTTCGCTGACGTACACCTCGAGCAACGTGCCCGTGACCTGCGCGCGTAGTTCGGCGGTGCGTTGCGCCATCAGCGTCCCCGACAGCAGCGGGCCACTCTCTACCAGTCCGCTATCGACGATGCTCATGTTGTCGGCGGCGATGCTCACCGTCGCGACCGCGACCGTCGCGGCCTCGGGCTTGCCGCCGCATGCCGCGAGCAGCGCTGTGACCGGCACCAGCGTGAACGCCAGGCGGCGCAGGATCGGAGAAGGCATCGGTGGCTCAGCGCGGGGCAGCGTAAAGAGGAATGTCGTCATGATCAGAATCCGGAGACGGTCGGCGCGATGCCGAACGGCAAGTCGCGCAACAGCGACGCGCGAACGCGCGCCACCTGCAGATCCCGGGCTGCCTGCGCCCGATTGGCCTCGGCTTGTTGCAACAGCAGGCGCGCGTCGGTCAGTTCAGTCTGGGTGGAGATGCCTTCGCGGTAGCGGACTTCCGCGATCGCGTACGCGCGAGCGGCCGTTTCCGCGGTGCCGCGACTCGCGTCCCAGGTGGCTTCCGCAGCATCGAGCAGGGTCCGGGCATCGACCACTTCCTGCGTCGCCAGTTCGCGCGCCTGGCGAAGACGGAGCGCTGCTTCATCCCGCAGCGCTTCGGCGGCCATGACATCGGCGCGCGTCCGGCCACCGGTATAGATCGGCACGTCGAGCCGCAAGCTCACGCTCGCGTCGGTCACAAACTGATCGAACGAGAAGAGTCGGTCGGGGAACGCGATCTTCGCGTAGGTGCCCGACAGGTTCAGCGAAGGCAACCGGCCGCCACGAGCCGATGCGAGCAACGCCTCGCTCGCCCGCAATTGCGCCATCGCCTCACGCACCGGCGCGCGTCCGTCGACCGACGTGTCGTGTGCCGCGACCACGGCGGCCGCAAACGGGGGAACCGGCACGGCCGCCGTGTCGCTGAGGGGTGTCACCAGCACGATCTCGGAACCCTGCGGCAGGTCGAGCAGCTGCCGCA
>JANMSC010000104.1:0-17104 GCA_031388885.1 Gemmatimonadales bacterium
CGCAGAGCGCCGCTGGCTCACCACCCGACAATACGAAGTCGCCGATCGAAACTTCCTCAGCACCCAGGAGGTCGACCACGCGCTGGTCGATGTCCTTGTAGTGTCCACACAGAATCGTGAGTCTCTCGCCGAGCGACCACTTCACCGCGTCGTCGTGCGAAAACTTCCGTCCGCGCGCCGACATCACCACCACCGGACCGAGCGGCTTGCGAAGGGTGTCCACCGCGTCGAGGAACGGCTCCGCCTTCAGCACCATTCCTGCCCCACCGCCGAATGCATAGTCGTCGACGGTATGGTGCTTGTCGTGCGCAAAGTCGCGCAACTGCACCAACCGGTACGACACCTTCCCGGCCGCGGCAGCCCTCGCCGGAATGCTCGACTCGAGCAACGGGCGCATCGCCTCGGGGAACAGCGTGACCACGTCGATCTCGAGCATTCAGCTCATCAGCTCGGGCGGCACGTTCACCACTAGCCGGCGCTGCTCCCGATCGGTCACCTTCACGTACTCCGCGCGGAACGGCAACAGAAATTCGCGCTTCGACCCCTGGACTTCGATCACCAACCCCTGCGGCATGTCGTACACCGCCGAGACGATGCCGAGGGCTTCATCGGCGTCGCTGCGAACCGCCCAGCCGACCAGCTCCTGCTGATAGACTTCACCCTCACCAAGCGGGGCGACGACTTCGCGCGGCACAGCGAGGAAGCGTCCCCGGTAGCCATCGACCATGTTGCGATCGGAATGGCCCTTGAATTTCACGAGCACTTCGCGGTGATACACACGCACCTGCTCGATCAGCACCTGTTCCGTCACGTCCCCGCGAATGTCGAGCACCGACATCTCCTGCCCCACCACGAAAACCCCCACGGGATCGTCGGTGAGCGGGAAGACCGCGAGTTCGCCCTTCAGCCCGTGCGGCTTGCGCACCCGGCCGACGACGATCGGGGGCGCGGCGGCATCGGTCATCGGTGCTAGACGCCGGCCCGCTTCAGCAGCGCCGCGACGGTATCGGACGGCGTCGCGCCCTGCGCGATCCACTTCCGTGCCTTCTCGACGTCCACCGTCACGTTGTCCTTCGCGTCTTTCGGACGATACGACCCGATCGTCTCGATGAAACGGCCATCACGCGGCGCTTCCTTGTCGGCGATCACGATGCGGTACATCGGCAACTTCTTGCGCCCTTCGCGGCGCAGGCGGATCCGAACGGCCATGCGAGTCACTCCTGTTGCGTTCAACGCGGGGGAAATTTTCCGCCGAACGGCATCTTCGCCCCCGGCTTTCCCGCGACCTTCATGAACTTCTGCATCTGCTTGAACTGATTCAGCAACTGATTCACCTCCTGCACAGAGCGCCCCGACCCCCTGGCGATCCGCATCCTGCGCGATCCGTTCATCACATCCGGATCACCCCGCTCGACCTTGGTCATCGAGAGCACGATCGCCTCGACGTGCTTCAGCCGGTTGTCGTCCAGATTCGCATTCTTCAGCATCGCCGAGTTCACACCCGGCAGCATCCCGAGCACGTTCTTGAGCGGCCCAAGCTTTTGCATCTGGCGCATCGCGCTGAGGAAGTCGTCGAGGTCGAGCCCCTTCTTCGACGTCGCCTTGCGGGCCAGCCGCTTGGCATCCTCTTCATCAACGTTCTGCTGCGCCTTCTCGACCAGCGAGAGGATGTCGCCCTGCTGCAGGATCCGCCCGGCCATGCGATCCGGGTGAAACGGCTCGAGGGCGTCGAGCTTCTCGCCCGTGCCGACAAACTTGATCGGCGCCTGCGTCACTCCGAAGATCGAGAGTGCCGCGCCACCGCGCGCGTCGCCGTCCATCTTGGTCAGCACAACGCCGGTGATGCCGAGCGCGTCGTGGAACCCCTTGGCGATGCGCACCGCGTCCTGGCCGGTCATGCCATCGGCGACGAGCAGGATCTCGTGCGGCTTGATCGCGGCCTTGAGCCGCACCAACTCGCCCATCATCTCGTCGTCGATCTGCAGCCGACCGGCGGTATCGACGATCACCGTTCGCGCGCGGGCCTTCCCAGCGGCCTCGATCCCTCGGCGCACGATCCCGACAACATCGGTCTCACCCGGCTCGCCATGAAAGCCGACCTGCACCTGCTCGCTCAGCGTGCGGAGCTGATCCACTGCCGCGGGACGATACACGTCGGCCGCGATCAGGAACGGCGCCTTCTGCTCGGCCTTGAGCCGCCGCGCCAGCTTGCCCGCGGTTGTCGTCTTGCCCGACCCCTGCAATCCGGTCATCAGGATGACCGTGGGCGGCACCGACGTGAACGCGAGCGGTGCCTGCTTCTCACCGAGCAGCACGACCAGCTCGTCGTACACGATCTTCACCAGCTGCTGGCCCGGGCGCACCGATTTCAGCAGGTCCTGCCCGATCGCCTTCTCCTGCACCCGCTCGAGGAACAGCCGGGTGAGGTCGAACGACACGTCGGCCTCGAGCAGCACGCGACGGATCTCGCGCAGCCCTTCCCGAACCGCCTCTTCCGTGAGCACACCCCGCCCGGTAAGGCGGCGGAGCGTGTCGGTCAGTTTCGAGGACAGCTCATCGAACATAGCCTTTAAGGATAGTGGGGGTGCGGGGTTAGGGGTAGCTGGACCACGATGGGGGAGAAGGGAGAAGGGAGAAGGGAGAAGGGAGAAGGGCGTGTTGCCAGTTCTAGCGGACCTCTGGGAGTGCCGCCCATCTGGCCCAGCCCTCTGGGGCGACCACCACCCGCATTCCACTCTGGCCCCCGACCTCTACCGGCTCGATCGCCTTCCGGTAGCCATCCCGAGCCACCGCCACGAGCCCATCCCCGATCCGGCGCTTGAAGGCCTCCGCGTCCCTCGGCGTGTCCCACACCGTGACCCACACCAGCGCCGGGCCCTCGGGCGATCGGTACACCCGGAGCCGGTCTCCGCCCCAACCCATCGGCAGGTCAGTCGGCACCTCGTTGATCCCCGCCTGGACCGACCGGAGAATGTGCATCTCGAACTCGCCGAACGTGTCCTCGTGCATCACTCCCGCCGTGTCATCGACAAATCCTACCGGCACTGGCCGATCGCCGCGGGCATACCGATCGGGATGGAGAATCTGTTCGGTCGATGTAGGCAGCAACACCCCATACGGTTGATCGGAGCCGTGGTTCTTGCGCCACCACCGCATGAATTCGGCGCCCGCGAGATAGGGGAACACGAGGCCTTCACGGATCACCAGCGGCGCGGTGTTAAACACCTTCATGCCCGCTTGTGCTCCGCGAATCTGATCGCGAAAGGTGCCCCAGAAACCGTCGTCGAGCAGGACGTCGGGGTTGGGCACGATCGCGGTGAGCGACGCGAGGGTCGCCTGTCCCTCCAGCACCGCTTGCGCGGCCGCGAGCCGATCGGCGTTGGTGAGGTCGTGCAGCACGGAGTCGAGCGGGACGTATTGGTGCTGCAGGGCGTGCACCAGCTCGTGCGCGAGGATGAGCCGAAGCTGCGCCCGATCGCCGCCCGCCACCGCAAACAGTGTGGTCGAGTCGGGATCGTAGAACCCTGCAACCTGTTCGGTGTAGAGGTCGACCAGCAACTTCGACACGTCGAGCGTATCGGGGATCAGGCCGAGGAGACGGTAGGTCGCGACCAGACCCTCGAGACGCTCTGGGGGCAACTCTTGCTCGAGCTTGGCGAGCAGATAGGTGCGCACCTGGTCGCGAGTGCGCACGGCCGATGCAGGCGTCGACTTGAACGCGACGCCGGTCGCCTTTGCCACGCCGGGCATCAGCGAGTCCACCAGGGCACTGAGTTGCGCCTGACTGAGCGACTGCGCACTCGCCGGCGGCTCACCACGGCAGGCCAACAGCGCGAACACGCAACAACCCGTGATCATCCAGCGTGACATCATCAGACCCCCAACCACGTGACTCGATACCACTCGATGATCGCAGGCCCGCCGATCCAGCACGCCGCCGCACCGATCGCGAGAAAGATCCCGAAGGGCACCAGCTTTTCGCGGCCTGCCAGCCGGAGTGGCAAAAATATCACCGTGCCGATCAGTGCACCGAGGAAGAGGGTGAGCAGCACGCCGCTCCAGCCGAGGAACGCGCCGATCATGGCCATCATCTTGATGTCGCCGCCGCCCATCGCGTCCTGACCGAACGCCTTCTTGCCGAGGAACGCGACGATCCAGAGCAGGACGTAGCCGATCACCGCCCCGAGTGTGGCGTGCGCGATCGGCAATGCACCACCGGCGAGCGCAAACGCCAATCCGATCACCGTACCGCCGACCGAGAACTCGTCGGGGATGATGTACTCCCGCGCGTCGGTGATCGCGATGCCAAGCAGGATCGTTCCGAACACCGCCGCGCGCAGCATCTCGACGCTCGGCCCGTAGTAACAGGCGGCCGTCGCCCAGATGACGCCCGTGGCGATCTCGACCAGCGGATACCGCGCCGGGATCGGCAACCTGCAGTGTCGGCACCTGGCACGTAACAGCAGCCACGACACGACCGGAATGTTGTCGTACCACGCGATCAAGTTGCCGCATTGCGGACACCGCGACCGCGGCGACACCACCGATTGTTCCGCTGGCCACCGCACGATGCAGACATTGAGGAACGACCCGATCAACAGTCCGAGCACACCGACGACGACGATGAAGGGCCAGAGGGCGGGGTCACTCATGATCTCCTCGCGATGTAGTGAAGCATGATCCCCGCGGCGATCGCGACATTGAGTGACTCGGCCTCAGCGCAAATCGGGATCGTCACGCGCTTCGACGCGTGCGCGAGCAACTCGGCGCGGACGCCTGCGCCTTCGTTGCCGAGCACCAGCGCGATGGGGCCCACGACCGAGACGGCGCCAATCGATTCGCCATCCATTGCGGTTGCCCACACCACTGCACCGGCCGTGCGAAGTGCCTCGAGCACCACGTCGTCCCCGGCGTGCAGGTGTGGCAGGCGAAACAGCGCCCCCATCGCAGCCCGCACTGTCTTGGGGTTTGTCAGGTCGGCTGTCCCGGGAAGCGCGATCAGTCCCGACGCGCCGAACGCCAGCGCCGTCCGCGCAATGGTGCCCACGTTGCCAGGGTCCTGTACCGCATCGAGGATCACGAGCGGCCGTTGGGGGCCGGGGATCAGGTGTGACAACTCCCATGCTTTCTGCTGGTACACCGCCACAATGCCCTGCGGGTGGTCCGTCGCCGCAATGTCCCGCAGTTCGTCGTCGCTCACGGCGGCGAGCGGGACGTTCGCCGCCACGAGCGCCAGCCTGAGCGCCGCCCCCCGCGGAGTCGTTTCGAGCGAGGGCGAGACGGCGGCGCCCTTGCACGGCGCCCTCGTCGCGACCATTTCTTCGACCAGCCGGACGCCTTCGGCCAGCGCGAGGCCTCGGCGCTCACGCGCCTTCCGCCGGTGCAGGTCGCGAATGACGGTGATCAGGGCCATGAGCTCGGAGGTTGGATGCTCTCGATCGGCGGGCGGCGAATCGCGCTCACCATCGCAGGATCGGACTCAGGTGGTGGTGCCGGGATCCAGGCGGACCTGAAGACGTTTGCCGCGTTCGGCTGCTTCGGTACGTCGGCGATTGTCGCGATCACTGCACAAAATACCCTCGGCGTGCGCGCCATTCATCCTGTGCCAGCCGATATCATCCGCGCCCAGCTCGACGCCCTCGCCGACGACCTGCCGCCCGACGCGTGCAAGACCGGGATGCTTGCGACCCGCGAGCTGGTCAATCTCACCGCCGATGTGCTCGCCGAACGACGCTGGAATCGCTACGTGCTCGATCCGGTGATGGTCGCCACGTCCGGCGACGCACTGCTCGAGCGCGATGCCATCGACGCGGTGCGCGACCGCCTGGTACCACTCGCTGCGTGCGTGACACCGAACCTCGATGAAGCGGAACTGCTCACGGGGCTTTCGGTGCGCGACCCCGAGTCGATGGTGCGCGCGGGAGAACTCTTGCTCGCGGCCGGTGCCCGCGCCGTGCTGGTGAAGGGCGGCCACCTGAGGAGCGATATCCTCGTCGACATTCTCGTCACGCCCGACGGCGTGCACCGGTTCACCCGTCCCCGCCTCGCAACCCGGGCCACACACGGCACCGGCTGTACTCTTTCGGCGGCGATCACCGCCGGCCTCGCCCTCGGCCGACCGCTCCTCATGGCCGTCACCCAAGCCCTCGACTACCTGCAGGCCGCGATGCGCGCCGCGCCGGGGCTGGGCGCCGGTCATGGACCGGTGTGGCACGGAGTCGAACCCCCGTGATCCCGCCTTGATGCTTCTCGCTTCTCACTTCTCGCTTCTCGCTTCTCGATCATCGCATCGTCCTGACTACCCCCTCCACCAGTCTGGTCAGTTTTTCCGTCACCTGATTCGCTACGTCCATCACGTCCGCGTGGCTGAGCAGCGCGGTCGTCGTCCCTGCTGCCGCGTTGGTGATGGTCGAGATCCCGAGGCAGCGCATCCCGCGCGCGCGCGCCACGATGACTTCGGGCACGGTGCTCATGCCAACCGCATCGACGCCGAGTCGGTCGAGCATCCGCACCTCGGCGGGCGTTTCGTAGGTCGGGCCAAGGAGCGCGCAATACACGCCTTCATCGAGCGTGGTACCCTGCTCCGCCGCGAGGCGACGCGCGGTTGCACGCAACTCGGCATCATACGCGACGGTCATGTCGGGAAAGCGTGTTTCACCGGCGAGCACCGGGCCTTCGAGCGGGTTGCGCCCGGTGAGATTGATGTGATCGCTGATCAGCATCAGCGTCCCCGGACCAAAGCTTCGACGGATTCCACCCGCGGCATTGGTGACGATCAGCGTGGTCGCACCGAGCGCGGCGAATACCCGCACCGGCAACACCGCGTCAGTCGCAGCGTACCCTTCGTACATGTGGAATCGCCCGCTTTGCGCGATCACCGGCAGACCGGCGAGCGTACCCGCGACGAGTTCGCCCTTGTGGCCCTGCACGGTCGGGACATGGAACCCTGGAATATCGGCGTAGCCGATGCGGACCGGTTCTTCGATGCGTTCGGCCAGCCGACCCAGGCCGGAACCGAGCACGATGGCAACCTGTGGCTTCCGCCCGCCGAGTGCAGCCGTCACCGTGTCGGTGGCATGCGCGATCAGGTCGCTGGCCGAGACGAGCCGGCTCACAACAGGATGCCCGCAATCGCGGCAGAGATGAAGTTTGCCAGTGTGCCAGCGAGCATCGCGCGGAAGCCGAGGCGTGCGAGGTCGGCCTTCCGTTCCGGGGCGAGCGCACCGATGCCGCCGATCTGGATGCCGACGGACGAGAAGTTGGCGAATCCGGCGAGCGCGAACGATGCGATCGTGAACGACCGTGGGTCGAGTGCACCCTTCATCTCGCCCAACTGCGCAAACGCGATGAATTCGTTCAGCACCGCGCGGGTGCCGAGCAGGCCGCCGATGGCACCGCTGTCCTGCCACGGCACGCCAAGAAGCCACGCTACCGGGCGACCGACCCAGGCGAGTACGGTCTGCATGTTCTCGGGGAACCACGCGACCTGGCCATGAACCCAGCCCATGCCGCCGTTGAGCATTGCGATCAGTGCGATGAACGACACCAGCATCGCGATCACGTTTAGCATCAGGTGCAGGCCTTCGCCCGTGCCACGCGCGGCCGCATCGACGAGGTTCACGTCGGTCTTCGGGATGTCGAGCTTCACGTTGCCGGATGTCTCGGGAATGCCCGTTTCCGGCTCGAACAGCTTCGCCATCATGATCGTGCCTGGCGCGGTCATGATGACAGCCGTGAGCAGGTGTCGCGCCTCAACGCCGAACGCGATGTACGCCGCCATGATCGAGCCCGACACGTGCGCCATCCCGGCGGTCATCACGGTCATGAGTTCCGACTGGGTCAGACGCGGCAGGAACGGGCGAATGGTCAGCGGTGCTTCGGTCTGGCCCATGAAGATTGATGCACCGACGTTGAGACTTTCGGCACCGCTCGCGCCGAGCAGTTTGGTCATCACGACCGCACATCCGCGCACGATGACCTGCATCACGCCGAGGTAGTACAGCATCGCGAAGAGCGCGGAGACGAAGATGATCGCGGGAAGGATCTGGAAGGCGAAGATCACGCCAAGCGTGGAGTTTTCCTTCCCCAGTTCACCGAACACGAACGACGATCCGACGTAGCTGAAGTGCAGGATCGACGTGACGAACCCGCCGAGCTTCCGAAACAGCTCGGTCCCGAACGGCACGCGCAGCACGAAGATTCCGAACGCCACCTGCAACCCCAGTCCCCACGCCACGATCTTCCAGCGGATCGCCCTGCGGTTGTGCGACATCCCGTACGCGAGTGCGATGATCAGCGCGATGCCGAGCACGCCGATCATCCGTTGCGCGATCGACACCGGTCCTGCTTCGACCGGGGGAACCGGGACGCCAACCGGCGGTACCACCGGCACCTGCGCGGCGAGGTCCGCGAACCCCTGTCCGACCGCACCGGGAAGCAGCCATGCCGCGATGCCCGCGATGGCCATACCGATGAAGCCGATCGCAAACTGACGACGGGGAGAAAGCGTCATCGAGGAAACTCCGACGCGGCTGGGCCGCGGGTCACGAGAGGCTCGCGAGGGTGGCCCGTGCGTCGCCGAGCAGGGCGAGGCGCTGTGGCCAGGGGAGGAAGGCATGCTCGAACGCGGTGAGTGCCATCGCTTCGAGTTCAGCCGCTGTGAAGCCAAGTGCCGTCTGGGCGGTGACGTACTCATCAGTGAGCGAAACGCCGCCCATCAACCACGAATCGGTGCACAGCGTGACTGGAATCCCGTCGTCGAAATAGCGCCGGACCGGGTGTTCCGCCGCGCTCGCGACCGCGTGCGTCTGGACATTGCTGGTGATGTTCACCTCGATGCAGATGCGCCGGTCGCGCACATAGGCCAGCAGTGCCGGGTTCTCCCAGAGGCGGGTGCCATGGCCAATTCGCATCGCGCGACACGAATGTACGGCCTCGAAGATGGACTCCCACCCAGCGGCTTCGCCCGCGTGTACGGTGATGCCGAGGCCGCCCCGCGCGGCGATCTCGAACGCGTCGCGATGCCGCTCGGGCGGGCGCCCGGCTTCACCGCCCGCGAGATCGAATCCGACCACACCGTGCTGCTGCATCCGCACCGAATGCTCGGCGATCTCGCGCGAGAGTTGCGGGTCGAAGTGTCGGAGCGAGCAATTGATGATCCGCGCCACGACGCCAAACTCGCGTTCGCCGCGTTGGAGCCCGCGCCATTCCGCGGCGATCGCGTCATCCATCAACATCCCGCGGCGCGTGCTGAGCTGCGGACAGTAGCGCACTTCGAGATAGCGCAAGCCGTCGGCGGCGGCGTCGGCCACCATTTCGTAGGCAACCCGTTCGATCGCTTCGGGCGTCTGGAGCAACGCAATGGTGTGCTCAAAGCGTGCGAGGTAGTCCTCGAGGTTGCGCGCGTCGTCCACCAGCATCCACCGGCGCAACGCATCCGCGTCAGCGGCGGGCAGCGTGATGCCGGCGTCGCGAGCCAGGTCGAGCATCGTCGCCGGCCGAAGCGACCCGTCGAGGTGGACGTGCAGTTCGGCCTTGGGCATTCGCCGGAGGCGCTCACGCATCGGCGGTGCCCCCAAGCCTGGCGCTCCGCCGAACCCGAAAGATCGCGCCGGCCGTCAGCGGCACCGCTGGTTCAACCGGGAGCCCGCGGGCGTCAGTGGCAAATCCCTCACCGGCCATCAGGGCGACGAGCAGGTCCGGTTCGTGCTCGGCGAGGAGGTCACCAAGGGTCGCTCCGGCGGGCACGCTGAGAGCACGTCCATTCAGAAAAACAGGAAGGTCTGGGATCACGGACGTAAATATCCGGTCACAAGGCGCCCAATTGCAACGCGGGACGGCTTGCGCCGCGGGGGATGGACCCGCTTCGTTCGCCACCCATGACCCACCGCGTACTGGTCGTAGACGACGAAGCCGACATCACCGCCCTGGTGGCATACCACCTGGCCAAGGCTGGCTACCGGGTCTCGACCTCAGCCAATGGGTCGGATGCCCTGAAATCGGCCCGCGAGGAGCGTCCTGACCTGGTGGTGCTCGACTTGATGCTGCCCGGCACTTCAGGGTACGACGTGCTGACCGCGCTGCGCAAGCGCGAGGAAACGAAAGACGTGGGCGTGATCCTGCTGACCGCCCGCCGGGACGAGCCCGACCGGATCCGCGGCCTCTCGCTGGGGGCGGACGACTACTTGACCAAACCGTTCTCGCCAGCGGAGCTGACCCTCCGGGTCCAAGCCGTGTTGCGGCGCCTCGGCGCTCCCGCAGTGTCCGCCGGATCGACCCTCGTGGCGGAAGACATCGCGATCGATCGCTCGGCCCACCGGGTGGTGGCTGGCGGCGAGGAGTTGAACCTGACGGCCACCGAGTACAAGCTCCTCGTACTCCTGGTCGAGCGACGCGGCCGGGTACAGAGCCGGCCGCAACTCCTGGAAACCGTCTGGGATGCGCAGCCCGACATCCAGACCCGGACGGTGGACATGCATGTGCAACGGCTCCGCACGAAGCTCGGCCGGACCGGCGACATGATCGAGACCGTTCGCGGATTCGGCTACCGCTTCAAGCAGGCCGAACGGAGCGCTCGCGCGACGTGAACCTCTCGGGACGCCTCGTCCTCGGCACGATCACAGTCGTTGCATGCACCCTCGCGATCCTGGTCTGGGGATCGGGCGGTGCATTTCGCGTCGACGTCGGCACGGCGATACTCGCCCTCGTCGTGGCACTCGTCCTCGCGCTCATCGCGGGGCGAACGATCACCGGCCCGTTGCTCGCCATCACGACCGCTGCGCGCGCGATCGCTGCGGGATTGTCACCCCGGTTCCCCCGGTCGCGGATCCCCGAGGTCGACGCCCTGGTCGCCGCGCTGCGCGAGATGCACGGCCAGCTGGGCGAACGATTCGATGCGCTCGCGCGAGAAAAAGCCGGCAGCACCGCGATCGTCGAGGCGATGATCGAGGGGATTATCGCGACCGATGCGCGCGGCCGCGTCGTCACGGCCAACGCCGCGGCGCGCCGCTTGCTTGGGTACGGCGCGACAACACCGCTGCCACCGCTGCCGATTCTCTTTCGAGTCAAGGCAGCACGCGACGCGGTCGATGCCGTGCTCGCCGGCGATGCCGTCGTCGATCAGGAAATCGAGTTCGACGACCAGATCATCGCCGTCAATGGGCGGCCGATGCCAGGCGGCGGCGCGGTGCTGGTGCTGCACGACTTGACGGCGGTGCGCCGACTGGAGGCCGTGCGCCGGGACTTCGTCGCCAATGTCTCGCACGAGCTCAAGACGCCGTTGACCTCGATCTCCGGATACGCCGAGACGCTGGTCGAGGGCGACGTCGACCCGGCGACACGCGAACGCTTCCTCGCCACCATTCTCGCCAACGCACGCCGGATGCAACGGCTCGTCGATGAACTGCTCGATCTCTCTCGGATCGAGTCGGGACGATGGGCCCCGAACCCGGCCCCCCTCGACGTACGCGTCCGTGCCACGGATGCGTGGCGCGACTTCGCCGAGCGGGCTACCGCGCACGGCGTCACGCTGGAGTATGTGATTGGCAACGATGCCAGGACGATCTATGCCGACGCCGACGCTGTGGGGCACATCCTCGGCAATCTCTTTGACAATGCGCTGCGCCATGTCCCAGACGGCGGCGAGATCGTGGTTCGGTCGATCCGCGACGCCAACGGTGTGACGCTCCAGGTGGAGGACAACGGTGCCGGCATCGCGTCAGAGCATCTGCCGCGCATCTTCGAGCGCTTCTACCGCGCTGACCCCTCGCGGTCGCGCGACCAGGGCGGTACCGGACTCGGCCTCGCCATCGTCAAGCACATGGTCGAAGCGCACGGCGGACGGGCCTGGGCGACGAGCGAAATGCGCCGCGGGACGACCGTGTCGTGCTGGTTTCCGGATTCTGGGACGCAATAGGGGCAAAGCGTTCCCGGCTCGTGGCTAAAGCCACTGTACGTTCAATTGGTCGACGCAACATCTCCCTTCTCGCTTCTCCCTTCTCGCTTCTCGCTTCTCGCTGTTACACATCCGTGACCATACCGTCACCAGCCGTTGACGCCGTCACCGAATCTTGATGCCGTTGTTACATGGGACAACTCAGCGTCTCGTGGTGTCGGCTCACGATTTGGAGGTGGGATGCATTGTCACAGGATCGCGAGCGCGGTAGCGCTTGCACTCGGAGTTGCGGCGCACCGGACCCACGCGCAAACGCCGACGGTGTCGGTCGGCGGAGTGATCTACACCCACTTCGGTTACCAACTTGATACAGACACCACCTTGGCGGTGCCAGGGCACCGTAACAATATCGATGTCAGCCGCTCGTACATCACGGTGAACGGCAAGTCAGGAACGGTGACGGCCCGAATCACGGCCGACGTCGACGGCCGGCGTGCCGCGAGCAATCAGCAGACGTTCCGGCTCAAGTACGCCTTCCTGAGCTACGCCCCTGATGGTTTTCCGGTGAGTTTCAAGCTCGGCGCGATCCCGACGCCGTTCATCGAGTGGGACGAGGCGATGTGGGGATACCGGATGCAAGGCACCGTGGCGCTTGATCGCAATGGCTACCTCACCTCGTCCGACTTCGGGTTCGGTGTAGACGGCTCGTGGCTGAAGGAGCGGATCAACTTCCAGAGCGGCATCTACAATGGGGAGGGATACAACAACGCGCCCGGCGATCAGTACAAGGATGTTGCGGCGCGCGCGTCGTTCCGCTTGGCGGGCACCGACGATTCATCGCGAATCGGTGGGCTCCGTGTTACCGGATTCGCGTTGTTCGGCACGCGCACTGGGGGTGGGACTCGGCAACGCCTGCTGGCGATGCTGTCGTACAAGACCAAGGCCCTGACGGTCGCAGCCCAGGTCGCCGAAACACGCGACTCGCTCGCCGCGACTGCGCCCGACGTCGCAGGACGGGTCGTCAGCGCGTACGTGACCTGGGGCGTCCCCAAGTCAAAGGTGCGGGTGCTCGCGCGGGTGGACCTGGTCGATCCGGATGTCGACAGCGAGCCCTCCACACCGAGTCTTTCGGCGGGACGCCAGGCCCGGGTGATCGCGGGCGTGTCATACGAGCTCACACCCAACGTCCGTGTCTTGGCAGATGCCGACCTCAACTCGCTCCGGCATGGCTCGCCCTCGGCAGCGTTCACGGCAACCAGGCAGACGTTGTTTTTCCATGCGGAGTACAGGTTCTAGGACGAGAAGGGAGAAGGGAGAAGGGAGAAGCGATATCGAGAAGACGCCGTTGTTCGCCGAATGACGGCGTCGACAGGCGGGATAACGGACAGGGCATTCGCAAACCACCCAGGAGCAACGCATGTCGGCAGCAACGGTTGGTCGCAGCATGAATCGCATGATCATCCTCGGCGCGCTCGCGGTCACAGCCGCGTGCTCGGGATCAGGCGGAGCGGGCACACCCGTCTCGGTCACCGGCGCGGGTGCCACATTCCCGTATCCGGTCTATTCAAAGTGGTTCGATGCGTTTCACACGCAGACCCAGACGCAGATCAATTATCAGTCGGTCGGGTCGGGCGCGGGTGTGAAGCAGTTCGTCGAGGGCACCGTCGATTTCGGCGCCACCGACGGTCCGATGACGGATGAGGAGATCGCAGCAATCGGGGGCAAGGTGCTCCACATCCCGACGGTACTTGGTGCCGTCGCGCTTACCTGGAACCTGCCAGCCGTGACCGCCCTCAAGCTCGACGGGCCGGTGATCGCCGACATCTTCCTCGGTCGGATAACGAAGTGGAACGATCCCAGGATCGCCGCACTCAACCCCGGCGTCGCCCTTCCCAACCGTGACCTGGTCGTGGTCCACCGATCGGACGGTTCAGGCACGTCGTTCATTTTCACCGACTACCTCGCGAAGGTCTCGCCCGACTGGCAGTCGTCGGTGGGTGCCGGTAAGGCGGTGAACTGGCCCGTCGGCCTTGGCGGCAAGGGAAACGAGGGTGTGACGCAACAGGTCAAGCAGACTGAAGGCTCGATCGGCTACGTCGAATTGATCTACGCAATATCGAACTCAATGCCGGTTGCGTCGGTCAAGAACAGCAATGGCGACTTCGTCGCGCCGTCGCTTGAGAGCGTCTCGGCCGCCGCCGCAGGTACCACGTTTGCCCCCGACACCGACTTCCGGGTATCGATCACGAATGCGCCCGGCGCCGGAGCCTATCCGATCTCGTCGTTCACGTGGCTGCTTATTCATCCGGAGTTGACCGACAAGGCCAAGGGCGGTGCAATCCGCGATTTCCTCACGTGGATGGTCACGCCTGAAGCGATGGCAATGGCGTCCGAACTGCACTACGCGCCGCTCCCAGGGCCGGTCGTCGAGCTCGTCAAGGCGCGAATCGCGACGCTGAAATAACCTTGTGACGGGGCGGACGCAGGCGCGGCGCGCATGTCGCACCCGCGCCCGCCACCGTCCCGTGACACAGACGTTACATGTCCGTGACGTAGATCGACACTGGACGCACTAAGATCGGGGCTCCATGAACCCGACTACTCCACCTGAGGCGGCGCCTCCACGATCCGACGAGAGCGCGCCGCTTTCGCGTGCCGCCTGGGGTGACTGGATTTTCAAGGGGATTCTGGTCGTCGCAGCGCTTGCGGCGCCGGTGGTGCTTGTCGGCCTCGTCTGGCAGCTGATTCACGGGGCGCTCCCGGCCATCGGCGCGTTCGGCTTCTCCTTTATCACTGATTCGATCTGGGATCCCGTCGCCGAGAAGTTCGGCGCGCTCCCGCTGGTGTTTGGCACGCTGCTTACGTCGTTTCTGGCGCTGCTGCTCGCGGTCCCGCTGTCGCTGGGTGTCGCGATTTACCTGACCGAATTCGCGCCTGAGCGAATCCGCCAGCCAATCGCCATGGTGATCGAGCTGCTCGCTGCCATCCCCAGCGTCGTGTATGGCCTCTGGGGAATCTTCGTGCTGATCCCGTTCCTTCAGAGCACGATCTACCCGTTCTTGCAATCGACACTTGGTTTCCTGCCGATCTTTCAGGGCCCGATCTACGGGCCGTCCGTCCTCTCGGCAAGCCTGATCCTGACCATCATGGTGATGCCATTCATCATGTCGGTCGCGCGAGAGGTGCTGCTCGCCGTGCCGAGTGGCCAGCGCGAGGCGGCGATGGCGCTCGGTGCCACGCGGTGGGAAGCCGTGACCACCGCGATCGTGCCGTACGCCCGCTCAGGTCTGGTCGGCGCCGTGATCCTCGGCCTTGGTCGTGCACTTGGCGAGACGATGGCGGTCACGATGCTGATCGGCAACCGTCACGATATCGCCGCGTCGCTCTTCGCTCCGGGCTATTCCATGGCAGCGGTGATCGCGAATGAGTTCGCCGAGGCGGGCCTCGGCACACTGCACGCCTCGGCGCTGACCTACGTGGCACTCCTGCTGTTTGGCGTCACTGTACTGGTCAATGCTGGGGCGCGCCTGCTGATCTGGCGTATGAACCGAGGTACGCAGTGATCACGCGCGCTGTCCGGCGGCGGATCATCACGCGGCTCATGGTCGGGCTGATGGTTGGCGCGGTGGTGGTGGCTGTGTTGCCGCTGCTGTTGATCCTGGGATCACTCCTCTTTCGTGGCGCCAGCGCGCTGTCACTCGACTTCTTTACCAACACCCCGGTGCCCGCGGGCGAGGCGGGGGGCGGCGTCAAGCACGCCATCGTCGGCACACTCATCATCATCGGGATGGCCTCGCTCGTCGGGGTCCCCCTCGGCATCGCCGCCGGGATGTATTGCGTGGAGTTTCGCGGCTCGCGCCTCGCACAGGTGACCCGGTTCGTGGCTGACGTGATGAACGGCACGCCGTCGATCGTGGTGGGCGTGTTTGCATGGACCGTCGTCGTGGCAATCCAGGGGCATTTCTCCGCGTTTGCGGCGTCGGTCGCGTTGGCAGTGCTGATGTTTCCGATGGTGATGCGAACCACCGAGGAGCTGCTCAACCTCGTACCGGTGTCACTGCGTGAGGCGGCGCTCGCCCTTGGCTATTCGCGCTGGCGCACCTCGCTGGTTGTCGTGCTCCGCACCGCACTCCCGGGGATCGTGACCGGGTCGTTGCTCGCCGTGGCGCGGATTGCCGGCGAGACTGCCCCGCTGCTTTTCACGGCCCTCGGCAGCCAGTACCTCAGCTACGCTGTTGACCGCCCGATCGCCGCGCTGCCGCTGGTGGTCTACACCTACGCCACCGGCCCGTTCGAGGAATGGCACAAGCTCGCGTGGACAGCCGCCCTGGTGCTCATCATCGTCGTGCTCGTGCTGAGCATCGCCGCGCGCGTCGTCACCAAACAACGGTTTGGTCGTCGTGGCTGACGCACCCCTCCGGTTGCGCACCGAGATGCTGAGCGCGATGTACGACAAGTTCACCGCGGTGAAGAGCGTCTCGCTCGACTTCCCGTCGAACCAGGTCCACGCACTGATTGGCCCGTCGGGTTGCGGCAAGAGCACCTTTCTGCGCACGCTCAACCGGCTCCACGAGATGATCCCAGGTGGGTGGATCACCGGCAAGGTGCTCCTCGACGGCCAGGACGTGTACGCACCCGGTGTGAGTGCCGTGCAGCTGCGACGGCGCGTCGGGATGGTCTTCCAGAAACCCACGCCGTTCCCGACCATGTCGATTTTCGACAACGTCGCGGCCGGCTTGGTGATCGAACGACGGCGCCTGCGGCACGAGATCGCCGAGATCGTCGAGAATTCGCTCCGCCGTGCGGCGCTGTGGGAAGAAGTGAAGGACCGGCTCAAGACGAGTGCGATGGGACTGTCAGGTGGGCAGCAGCAGCGTCTCTGCCTCGCGCGCACGATCGCACCCGAGCCCGAGGTCATCCTGCTCGACGAGCCGACCGCGTCGCTCGACCCGCAGGGCACCCAGCGGATCGAAGAACTGGTGTTCGAGCTCAAGAAGGAGTTCACGATCGTGATCGTGACGCACAACATGCAGCAGGCAGGGCGCGTGTCCGATACCACTTCTTTCTTCTACCTTGGCACGATGGTCGAGCACGGCCCGACCAAGCAGATGTTCACCACGCCACGCGATCCACAGACCGAGGCCTACATCACCGGGCGGTTCGGATGACCGGCGGCGGACGATCGACGCTCGCAACGCGGGACGCGACCGC
>JANMSC010000401.1:0-8343 GCA_031388885.1 Gemmatimonadales bacterium
CCCGGCTTCATGCTCCGCACCATCGCCTCCGTCACCAGCAGCGGCGCCGCTCGCCCCGGAACAAGCGCCGTCGTGATCACGATATCCGCCTGGGCGATGCGCTTGGCGACCTCGGCTTTCTGTCGGTCGAGCCAGCTCTGCGGCATCGGGCGCGCATAGCCTCCGACCCCTTCGGCCGTCTGGCGTTCCTCGTCGGTCTCGTACGGTACCTCAATGAACTTGCCGCCCAACGATTCGACCTGTTCCTTCACCGAGGGACGGACGTCGCTCGCCTCGATCACTGCGCCGAGGCGCTTGGCCGTGGCGATCGCCTGCAGTCCGGCCACACCGACCCCGAGCACGACGACGCGCGCGGCCTTCACAGTGCCAGCTGCGGTCATCAGCATCGGGAAGAAGCGCTGGTAGTGGTCGGCGGCGATGAGCACGGCCTTGTAGCCGGCGATGTTCGCCTGACTCGACAGCACGTCGATGCTCTGGGCGCGGGTGATGCGCGGAGCCGATTCAAGGGCAAACGCGATAACGCCTGCGTTGGCGAGTCGTGCAACGCCGTCGGCGTCGAACGGATCGAGCATTCCGACCAGTGCGGTGCCGCGCTTCATCAGCGCCAACTCATCGAGCGATGGCGACCGCACCTTGACCACGAGATCGCACCCGAACGCCACGGCGCGATCGACGATGATGGCGCCGGCAGCGACGTACGCCTCGTCGATGACGCTGGCGGAGATACCGGCGCCCGACTGCACTCGTACCTGGTGTCCCGTGGCGAGGAGCTTCTTCACCGTCTCCGGGGTCGCGGCAACGCGCGTTTCCCGAGGGGTGGTTTCGGTGGGGATGCCGATCAGCATGGCACGATGTCGGGGCGCGTGTGACCGAAACGTTTGGAACGAGTAACAAGGTCTGTCGACATACCATAAAGGTATCGCGCCCCGGGGCCGGGGGCCGTGTCGATTGGCCGATGGACCCCCGCGCCAGTACTTTTCGGTGATTCCCTTCGTAAACCCCGACCCGGGGTATCTGCTTGGCCGACGACACGATGGACCGCCTGGCCGCCGCGCTCGGTGCCAACTACCGGATCGGGAAAGTTCTCGGTCGCGGCGGGATGGCCACCGTCTACCTCGCCGAGGATACCCGGCATCAGCGCGAGGTCGCGATCAAGGTGCTCCATCCGGACCTCGCCGCCAGCATCGGCGGCGAGCGGTTCCAGCGCGAGATCCGCGTCGCCGGCAAGTTGCAGCACCCCCACATTCTCGGCATGTACGACTCTGGCGTCGCCGACGGCCTGTTCTACTACGTCATGCCGTTTGTCGTCGGCGAGTCGCTCCGCGACCGGATCGACCGTGAGGGACAGCTCCCGGTTGACGACGCGATCCAGATTGTTGTGGAGGTCGCCGACGCGCTAGGGTACGCGCACGCCCAGGGCGTGGTGCACCGCGATATCAAGCCCGAGAACATCCTCCTTTCCGGCGGGCATGCGCTGGTCGCTGATTTTGGCATCGCCCGTGCCACCGACGAGAGTGCGCAGAAACTGACTCAGACCGGGATGGCGCTGGGCACGCCGACCTACATGGCGCCAGAGCAGGGCATGGGCGAAAAGGTCGGCCCCCCCGCCGACATCTACGCGCTCGGCTGCGTCCTCTACGAACTGCTCGCTGGCGAACCGCCGTTCACCGGCAAGACCGCGTCAGGGATCTTCTCGAAGCACGTCATGGAGCAGGTGCCGAGCGTGCGCATCGTGCGTTCTGCCGTTTCGGAAGACATCGAGGCAACGATCTTTGCCGCGATGGGCAAGTCGCCAGCCGACCGCCCGCAAACCTGTTCTGCGTTTGTCGAGATGCTCATCGGGGCTCCGCTTGGGCACACCGCCGCCCGAATGTCGACGATGCGGCACACCACTGCGCGGCGTATCACCGGCTCGACGTCGCGCGCGATGCCCGTTGCTCAGCGTCGCTGGCCGCTGATCGCCGGGATCACGGTGGCGCTCGTGGTCACGGGTCTTGGTGCCTGGCAGATTCTGTCTCGCGGCCGGGGCGCAAGCGCTGTGGCTCCCGCCGGGGGACTCGACCCTCGCCAGATCGCGGTGCTGTACTTCGACGATCTGTCACCCGATCGATCGCTCGCATACCTGACGGACGGTCTCACCGAAGCGCTGATCAACGAGCTCGGACGCGTCGAGGGACTCACCGTCATTTCGGCCAGCGGCGTGGGCAGCTTCCGCGGCAGCGCGATCACTGTCGACAGCATCGCGGGCATCCTGGAGTCGGGTACCGTGGTGCGGGGCTCGATCGAGCCGGTGGGCGACAAGCTGCAAGTCACCGTTCGCCTCGTCGATGGCAACAGCGGAGTCGACTTCGAGCGGAAGCAGCTTCCGCCCCAGGCAAACGATCCGCTCGCGATCCGCGATTCGACCGCTGTCGCCGTTGCTGCCCTGATTCGCAGCAGGCTGGGCGACGAGATCAAGCTGCAGCGGCAGCGCGGTGGCACGAGGAATGTCGAGGCATGGTCGCTGTACCAGCGGGCCGAACAGCGCCGCCGAGCGTTTGAAGCAGCCGCGACGGCCGGTGACACCGCGAAGCGCGATGCTGAGTTCAGCGCCGCAGATTCGCTGCTCGCCAGCGTCGGTGAGCTCGATCGCAGCTGGTCGGCGCCGGTCATCGCGCGCGCCGCACTCGCGTATCGCCGTTCACGAATCGGGGGAATGGATCCCCTCGAGGCGCGCGGGTGGATCGAACGCGGCATCGAGCATGCGAGCAACGCGATCCGGATCGAGCCGAACAATGGCGATGCGTTCGAGGTGCGGGGGAACCTCAAGTACTGGCGATGGCTGCTCGGGCTCGAGAACGACACGCAGCGAGCCACCGCGCTCATCGCCGACGCCCAGTCAGACCTGGAAGCTTCGACCCGCCTTCCTGGCAACCACGCAGGCGCGTACGCCTCGCTCTCGCACCTGTACTACAACGTCGAGGGAAAGTCTGCCTCGGACGTGAACATCGCTGCGCAGCGTGCGTATGAAGCCGATGCCTTCCTGAGCAACGCCGACGTCGTGCTCGGACGACTCTTCCTGTCGTCGTACGACCTCGCCCAATTCGCCCAGGCGGATCAATGGTGCGCCGAACTGAAGCGCCGTTTCCCTGCCAGCCTCAACGCGCCGCGTTGCGAACTCTTCATGATGACGACGGCGGCCCGCGAACCCGACATCGTTCGTGCGTGGCGCCTGGTCGACTCGGTCGTGGCGCTCACGCCGCCCGCGCGCCGCGCATTCCAGACGCTCAACGCGAAGATGCTCGCGGCGGCAGTGCTCGCCCGTGCCAAGCTGGCCGACTCGGCCACGGCCGTGATGCGCCGCTCAGTCGGCGACGCGACACTCGATCCGGCCCGGGACCTGGCCCAGTTCGCGGCCTTCGTCGCCCTGCAGGTGGGGGACACCGCAGAGGCGTTCAATCAATTGAAAACCTTTCTGGCGGCGAGCGATCGCCGCCGTCTGTCGCTGGCGCAGGATCCGGGGTGGTGGTTTAAGCCCCTGGTGGACCACCCGGAATGGCGGCGCCTCGTCGGCGCCCCGCGCTGACCCGCCACCCGGCACCCGAACTGCCCGGCGCGTCTTGTCACACCTGATGCGCCGCCTCGACACCACTTGCACAATTTCCTTCGCTGTGAAGATTTGGGCACTTCTTCGGTGCCAGCACGGCATCGACTTCTCCCTGGAGCACCTCTGATGCCGTGGCCCCGCCGTTTTTCGTGCTGCCTGCTGGTCGCCCTTTCGGCCGCTGCTTGTTCCTCCGATCCCGCCGGACCACCGCCGGAAAGGCAAGCGATTGCTGCCGCATCCGCCGTAGCCTGCACGGCCAACCCCGTCGAGATCGAAGCGCTGATCGTCGCGGTTTTCAACAGTGCCCCCGATGAGAACGCCGGGCTGGGCAAGTGGAACAACATCAGGCATCAGGTCGAAGACCTCAACAACCTTCCGGTGGCGAAGGAAAAGGTGTTCGACCTTGTCGAGTTCATCTTGCTCAAGCGCGATCAGGGCGCGATCACGGCGGATGACGCGACGCTGAGCAACCTGATCAACCAGCTGTTCTGCTTCGTCGGCATACACACCGACGTTTCTGATCCCGATGACTTCTGGATCGTGAAGGTTGGCGATCCAGTTCAGACGTTTGTCACGGCGGATGGCCTGTCGGGGATCCAGTTCCCGGGCAACGCCGTGTCGGAGAACACCCTCGTCTACGCCTCGCTCGTCAATGAAGCGGCACTCACCACTGAGCTCGATGAGTATCCGTTCGTCTACGACTGGAGTCTGTCGCCCACCCAGACGCTGCAGAATGGTGCGGTCGCCACGATCGGCGTGTGCCCGAATCCGGCATCGTTAGCCGACGTACCTGCCGGTGAGTTGCAGGCGTTGCTCGACCGCCTTGTGCTGGGTCACCAGACCACTCCGACCGTCTTCGATGTACTGGAACGAGTCCCGATTCCCGTCGCGATGACGCTCGCCTGCGGCGACACCCCCACCGCGGCGTTGAGCGATGGCGCGGTCTCGCGCGTATTGCGCCAGCTCACCGACTGGATCCTCCCGACGCCCGCGATGGCCGCAACGCTCCTCAAGGTTGGCGGCGTCGGTGGGAACACCAGTGAGTTCTCGGCGTTTGGCCCGGTCGATCCGGTGCTTCGCCTCGGTGGCGTCGGTGGGAACACCAGTGAGTTCTCGCGGCTCGATGCCACCGCGGCGGTCGCCGCAAGCAACATGTTCACCGGCACCGTGGGGACACGACGCACCAGTGGATTGCTGCCGAGCGTCTCGGTCACGACGCGTCGCGGGACGCCGATTCCCGGCGCTGGTGTCACGTTCGTTGCATCGCCGCCGGCCACGCAGACCCCGGCCGGCAATGCAAGTGTGTGCGATGCAGACTCGGCGACCGATGCGTCGGGAACGGCAGTCATTCGGTGTCTCGATTTCGGTACGACCGTCGCAAGCCCGATCGCTTACACGAAACTGCGCGCTACGGTCAGCGTGCCGGCGCGCCTCGCATCGACCAACGCAGCTGGAAACCCGATTGTCACGTTTGAGCCGTCGTTCCAGACGTGGCTCGTCGAGTCGCATGGTCCGACCGCGCTTGTGGTCACGTCACCGCCCGTGGGGCGGACCGTTGCTGCCAGCAATCCGTACACCGCCGATGACGCAATTCCGGTGACGGTGGAGATCCGCTCGGCGCTGGGCGAGGTCGTTCCGATTGCAACCAACAGTGTCGGCATCGCGCTTAACCAGAACGCGTTCGGCGCCGGCACCATCGCCAGCAAATCCGCGGTTGCCGGGACCGCGACGTTCACCGCGGTCGTCCCGACGGCAGCGACTGGGTATCGCATCGCAGCGAGCGCCACGCTCGCCGGCAGTGCCGCCAACGCGCTGAGCAATCTGTTCGATGTGGTGGCGGGCAATGCCACGTTGATCAGCATTATTGGTCAGTCGTCGTATGGCACCCTCGCGCCGTCAGCCACGCCAGTCTCGCCGTCGCCGACCGTGCGGGTCACTGACGCATGGGGGAACAACAAACCGGGCGCATCCGTGTTCTGGACGCCCGGCGGGGCAAGCGGCGCGTCGGTCAGCGCGACGCCGACCACAACCGGCGTCACGGGCACCACCTCGACTGACTGGACGTTGGGGCTGGGCAACAACGAGCTCGTCGCCGCGCTGAACGCCGCCGGTGGCACACCGCAGGTCATGTTTACTGCCACCTCGGCCGCGCCCACGCTCCAGGTCGTGAATTCGTGCGCGCCGGGCGGTGCGAAGGATCCGGTGAGTGATTTCTACTTCACCCTTCCGGGCGACCGCGGCACGATCTCAAGCGTCGGACTCTACCTGTCGTTGTCGGGCGCCGTCGGACAGGCGGACCCGCTCGTGGGCTATCCCGTCACACTCGCCGCATCACGCGTCGTGAACAGTGTCACTCAGGTGTTCACCGCAAACGCCACGGCATTGCTCCGCGGCGACAACGGCGCGAGCAATCCCGAGAACAAGCTCGTGACCTTCGCATTCGCCATCCCGCCGGTCGGCACCGGCGGCAACCAGCCGAGGCTGACGTTCACGTTTGTGCCGCCGGCGACGCCGTATCCGCGGCGCCTCAATTTCAATGTCGGACCGTGCGGCCCAGGGAAGTGCAATCCGCCGCCGAGCTGTGACGCGATCGAGTACCGGCTGCCGGTGGCGGCGACCAACGCGGTGTACCGCAAGAGCGTTGCGGTGATCGTCCGCGCGTTGCGTTAGGTCCGCGCCAGCGTCGCACCGAGGCACAGTCAGGGCCGAGAGTCACGGGGGAATTCCCTCCGTGGCTCTCGGTGCAGATGTGCCCATGCCCCATGCCTCATTCCGCTATCCGAACATCTCCCGCTGCCCCAGCGCGGTCTCACAAAACATCGCCCGATGATGCGGCGTCAGTCCGAGTGTACGAAGCGCGGCGATGTGCTGACCAGTACCGTAGCCGACGTTGGTTTCCCAGCCGTAGCCGGGCCGGCGCGTGGCGAGGGAGTGCATCAGCCGGTCACGCGCCACTTTTGCGAGCAGCGCGGCAGCCGCGATTGCGTGGCAGGTCGCATCGCCTCCGACCAGCGCCTCGTGCTCCTCGCCGAGTTCCGGCATGCGGGGTCCATCGACATAGACGCGCACCGACGCACCCACCGGGAGCCTCGCTCGGCAGCGCATCAGCGCGCGACGCATCGCGAGCGCCGTGGCGCGCCGAATGTTGATCGTCGCGATCTCACGGACGCTCGCGGCGCCAAGACCCCAGGCGCACGCCTGCGCCCGAACGATCATCGCGAGGGCTTCGCGCTCCTCGGCGCGCTTCACCTGCTTCGAGTCGCGGACGCCCTTGATCGCCTTGTGCTGCGCCGGAAATACCACCGCCGCGGCTACCACCGGGCCGGCCAGCGGTCCGCGACCCACTTCATCGATTCCGATGAGGAGATGGCCGGCGGACCAGGTAGCACGTTCGTGGGCGAGGAGCGATGGGCGGGGCATCGGGCGGAATAGTATCGTGAACGCGCGCCAATTGCCGGTCGTCGGTTTTCGGCGTATCGTCATCCGCCTCCCTTCTCCCTTCTCCCTTCTCCCCTCTCCCTTCTCCCTTCTCCGGAGTATCCATGACCGAGCTGACCGCACTCTGGCTCCCCATCCTCCTCTCGGCTGTCTTCATCTTCATCGCGAGTTCGGTGATTCATACCGTGATGCCGTGGCACAAGGGGGACTACGCCGCGGTGCCAAACGAGGACGCGGCCCGGGCCGCGATCGGGCCACTCGCGATCCCGCCCGGCGACTACCTGATGCCGAAGCCGGCAAGCATGAAAGAGATGGGCTCGCCGGAGTACAAGGCACGACACGAGCAGGGCCCGGTCATGCTGATGACGGTGATGCCGCACGGGATGCAGCCGATGGGCCCGATCTTCGTGAGGTGGATGATCTATCTGCTGGTCGTCTCGACCATCGCCGGGTGCGTCACAGCGGCCGCCGTCGCGCCGGGGGCGCCGCGAGAGTACGTCTGGCACTACAGCGGCGTGATCACCTTCCTCTGCTACGGGATGGCGCTGCCGCAAGCATCAATCTGGTACCACAAGAAGTGGTCAACGACGCTGAAGGGGTTCTTTGATAGCGCGATCTATGGCGTGATCACCGCACTGACGTTCGGGTGGTTGTGGCCGCAGCCGTGAAGTGGGTAACAGTCGACAGGTTTTGCAGTGCAAAGGCCCGCATCTCAATGGGATGCGGGCCTTTGTTATCTGTCGACTGTCGACTGTCGACTGTTACTTGTCCCGCTTCTCCTTGATCCGCGCTGCCTTGCCGCTGAGGTTCCGCAGGTAGTACAGCTTCGCGCGGCGCACGCGGCCACGACGCACCACCTCGATCGACGCGAACATCGGCGAGTGCAGCGGGAAGACACGCTCGACGCCGACACCGGCCGACACCTTGCGGACGGTGAAGGTTTCGTTCACCCCACCGCCGCGCCGCGCGATCACTACGCCCTCAAATGCCTGCAGCCGCGCCTTGTCGCCTTCACGCACCCGCACCATGACCTTGATGGTGTCGCCAGCGTCGAACTTCGGGATGTCGGTACGGAGGCCTTCCTGCGCGATCTGTTCCAGGATTTCCATGCCCATCATTTGCTCCTGCGCGGTCACGCGCGTGGTGCGGTCAGGACTTTGCCTCGCGTTCGCGAGACGCCGTTGCCGTGAACGCGGCCCACAGGTCGGGCCGTCGTTCCTGAGTGATGCGTTCTGCTTCGTGCTGCTTCCACGCGGCGATCGCCGCATGGTTTCCCGAGAGCAGCACCTCGGGCACCGTCTTTCCGCGAACGTCTGCGG
>JANMSC010000414.1:0-2045 GCA_031388885.1 Gemmatimonadales bacterium
CACGCCCGATACTCGACGACCAGGGTGAACACGCGGTCGCGGTGGTGACGACTTTCAGCGATTTCACCGCCAGACGCGAAGAAGTGGCGGCGCTCGAGCTCGAATCGCTCGTGGCGCGTCGGACCGACGATGCGGTCATCATCACCGACGGCGCAGGGTGCATTGTGTGGGTCAACGCCGCGTTCACGTCGCTTACGGGGCGCGCACTCGCTACGATCGCTGGGCGTAAACCGGGGGACGTGCTCCAGGGTCCGGATACGGATTCGCAAACGGTGGGCGCAATGGGCGCCGCACTCGCCTGCGGCACCGGGTGGCATGGCGAGGTGCTCAATTATCGGTCCGATGGGAGCGCCTTCTGGATCGACCTCAAGATTTCGCCTTCCGTGAATGCGACGGGACAGCTCACGCATTTCGTGAGCATCGCACGCGACATCACCAGCCGACGAACGGAAGCACGTCGCGTGGTACAGCTCTCAGCTGCAATGGCGGCATCGGTCGACGGCATTGCCCTCGTCAATTCCTTCCAGGACTTCCGCTTCGTCAACAATGCCTTCGCCACGTTGATGGGATACGAATCGGGAGACGAGCTGCTCGGGAAGTCGTGGCGCCTGTTGTACGACACGGAGGCCCTGCGCCGGTTCGATCTGGACATCGTCCCGCACCTCTGCCGGGACGATCGCTGGCGCGGCGAAACGATGGCCAAGCGCCGCGACGGCACCCTCGTTCCGCAGGAACTCTCGTTATCGCTTCTCGCAGGTGGCAGCATGGTCGTGGTTGTGCGCGATATCACCGACCGCAAGGCCGCTGCAGAGGAGCAGGCCCGCCTCACGGCGATTCTGGAAGCCACCCCGGACCTCATCGCCATCAGTTCCGTCGCGGGCGACGTGCCCTACCTCAACGCAGCCGGACGGCGCATGGTGGGTTGCGGGTCGGACGAGCGCCTTACCCTATCGTCCATGTACCCGGAGTGGGCGCTGGCCCTGGTGAAGGAGGAAGGCATTCCGTTCGCCGTGGACCACGGCGTGTGGAGCGGTGAGACGGCCCTCAAGACGCGCGACGGCCGCGAGATACCCGTGTCGCAGGTGCTCATCGCGCACAAGAACTCGGCGGGCGAGGTGGAGCATCTCTCCACCATCATGCGCGACATCACCGAGCGAAAAGAAGCCGAAGAGTCCCTCAAGCAACTGTTGCTGAGCGATCAGTTGACCGGTCTCTACAATCGTCGCGGCTTCTTCATGCTGGCGCAGCAGCATCTCAATGTAGCGCGAACACAACCCGGCCACGCGATTCTCGTCTACTTCGACATCAACGATCTGAAGCAGATCAACGACACGCTCGGCCATCAGGCAGGCGACGACGCCATCAAGGAAGCGGCGATCATTCTGCGCGAGACGTTTCGCGACTCCGACATCGTCGGACGTCTGGGGGGCGACGAGTTCGTGGCCCTAGCGGTGAACTGCCTCGACGCGTCCGGCCAGGTGTTGCTGCATCGACTGGACGAGCATGTCAAAGCGCGCAATGCCGCCGGCCAACGCCGGTTCGCGATCTCGATCGGTCGGGGCATGGCGCGCTTCGACCCCGACAAGCCCAAGAACCTCCAGCAGTTGCTGGATGAAGCAGACGCTCGGCTCTACGTGAACAAGCGGGCCACCAAGGCAGCGCGCACCGCGCCATCTCAGACCTAACGTTCGTGAGAGCTCGGCGGGCGCGACCTTCGAACGACGAGCGCGGGAAGGATGAACATCGCCGCCAGCGTGCCGGCCAAGGTGCCACCCGCCGTGGCGAGGGCAATCGCCCCGAAGAGGGTATCGGTCTTTTCGCCGATGGCGAGCGGAAGGAGCGAGGCCAGTGACGCCAGCGTGACGAGGACGATCATTCCAGCGCGATCAATCGCGGCGCGCACAGTGCGGAGGGGCGTGAGGCGATGCAGCGTGCCGCGCTCGGCACCGCGCCGTCGCCGAGCGAGTGCGGCGTCGATCATGAGGATCGCCTGGTGTACGGCCAGTCCCACGACAAGAATCACGCCGACCGCCGCCTCACGGGTG
>JANMSC010000421.1:0-3892 GCA_031388885.1 Gemmatimonadales bacterium
GTGCGGCCGGGCTGCTTGGGATTTACCTCACTTACTCGGTGCTGCGTCTTCAGGAGCTCTACCCGGCCTTGGCGGTCCCCCGCCTCCCGATGATCGTGGCGGCGGCGGTCCTCCTTATTGTGGTCGTTTCCACCCCCGGGATCGGTTGGCGTACGCTCTTCACCGACGTTCCAGCGGTTCGCTGGCAAGCCTTGCTGGCGGCGCTCTCTGTGGTCACGGCCCCATTCGGAATCTGGATGACCGGCTCGCTCGACGCGGCGATCTTCAAGTACAGTCTCTCGGTAATCGTTTTCGTTGCGTCGGCGCTCCTGCTGCGTGATCGCAAGGCGATGGCCACCGCGTTCGTAATCCTGTTGCTGGCCGCGACCGCCACCGGGCTCTACACGCTGTCGGACTCGGCAGCCACGATGGGCAAGACCGGGCGAGTCAAGCTGGGCGTCTCGCTCGACCCGAACGACCTCGCACAGATCTTCGTCGCGCTGATCCCGCTCACCCTGTTCATGGCGCAGCGCAAGGGCGGTCGCGGCTTCCATTGGCTTTTTTCCGCTGGTGTCCTCACGCTGGCGGTGGCGCCAACCGAGTCGCGGGGCGGCATCCTCGGGCTCGGCGCGATGGCGGTGACATTGGTTTCTTTCGGTACGACGCGCTGGAAGAAGATCCTCAACGTCGTCATCGTCGGAGCAGGCGCGATCGGGATCTCGATGCTGGCCGGTTCTGATAGTCGCATCACTGACTTCAGCGACTACTCCGGCTGTGAAAGCCGCACGGCCATCTGGAAGCGCGGCCTGGTGTGGATGACTTGGCGCCCGTGGGGCTACGGCATGGACAACTTCCCGATCTTCTTTGGCTGGATGAACGGACGCGATCGCGCCGCCCACAACTCGTTCATCCAGATCGGCGTCGAGCTTGGCGTCTTGGGCCTGCTCGCGTATTGCGCCATGTGGTTCACCTTGGCACGTACGCTCCTTCAGCAGCGCAGGATCGCCTCCTCACTCCGCGGCCGCGTTGTGGGTGCCGAGGCAGAGGCGGTACTCGCCACCATGGTCTTGGCTTCCATGGCCGGCACTGCCGCAAGCGGGTTCTTTATCTCGAAGGCCTATGCGTCGGTGACCTTGTTTGTGCTCGGAATCGCCGCGGCCACTATCCTTGGCTTTCCTTTTCGGGGCTCCCATCCGATACCAACAGGTGTTCCAGACACCCCGAACCAAGCAAGGACCCGACGCACGATGACCAGCCGATGATCCGCTGTTCCACGATGCTACTGTTGGCTGCCGCCCTCGCGGCGTGCGGCGACGACGTTCAGCCCATCCTCGCGGGGGCACCCGACCGCCCCGTCGTGCTCGATTCGGTGTCGGGGGATAGCGTGCTGGCATACCATCCGACGTTGCCCGACTCCGTTGCCACACCGCCACCGCCGCGGCCACCGCCGCCGCCCGTCGATACGGCGCCTCCTGTGCCGGTGTCAGGGTTCCGGTTTGTGTCGGCGCAGCAACAGGCGAACTGGCAGGCGTTGCGAGCGACGAACGATCCGCTGTATCGGCTCGCGGTAGCGAACTGCGCGCTGACCGCGACCAGCGGCGAACGCTACGCCGACTCGGGCCTGTGGTGCGCGTGGATCGCGGTCGTCAACAACGATTCGATCGCGGCAGCCAAGTCGGTTCGGAAGCTCAAGGGCGTCTCTATCGCGGCCAGCCAGAACACCGTCCGCGAGGCGCTCATCGAGGTGATCCTGCACCGTGACCTGCTCGGCGCGTGGCTCACCGACGCGGACCGTGCGGTGATTGATCCGGTCCTGACGCAGTGGGCCTCGCGGGCCGCGTCGCAGCTCGGGTCCGACTCCGATGTCATGGTCGGCATGGGATGCGGCGCGCTGTTGTGGCAACTCGCGGGCGGTGCCCCGGTGCCCGCCGCGGTCCTCCCGACGCTGACGCGGTACGTCAACACCGCGCGCGACGGCGTGTGGATCGAATCGTCGCACTACAATATCGGCACGCTCCTGCTGTTCACGATGTGCAACCGCTCGATACAGGTCGCCACCGGACAGGAAGTCGTACCGGGTGCGACGGCTATGCTCTATAACGCGGGCAAGGCGCAAGCGTTGGAGATGACGCCGGACCTACGGCAGTCGATCCAATGGGGCGACGTGGAAGGGCCGCGCGACCTCAGGCTGTTCCGCCGCGTCACGCTGTTCCACACGTTCGAGCATCCGTGGGCCGTCTCGACCCTGGCGAGTCTGTACACCCGGTATGGGCGAACGGGCTACGGGTCGGCGGAACCGTGGGCGCGTGCGCTCTTGTACGCCGACCCGGCGCGTGTCGCGCAACCGATCCCGACTGACGTGTCGCACCTCGCCGCAAGTATGGGGCAACTGTTCTGGCGGCGCGGGACGACGCTCAGTTGGGCGATGGCGATGCCGCGGACCGGCGTGCAACACACGAGTACGACCAACCCGTTCGACCTCCAGATGTATCGTGACGGCGAGTGGGTGCTGACGCACCCAGTCATGTACTCCGTGCCGCTCAACGAGGTGACGCCGAACACGCCGTTGTATGCGGGGCTGGGGATCTTCCTGCAAAGCGGCATGACGTGGGCCGATTCGGGGGGCGGCTGGCGCGCGATCGCCGGACAGTCGAGTGGGTCGTATTTCACCAGCAACTACCCGTCGCCGCCCGCGTTCCTGCGAAGCGGGCACCGGGTTGTCGTGTTCGCGGAGGAGGCGGGATTCGACGTGGCCGTGGTCCGCGACTCCGTAGATATGACGGACCCGCGCATACTGGCGCGCTATACGAGCTATCGCAGCACCGGGACGTACCTGCACCAGCAACGGATCGTCGAGTTCGAAGGCGCGCCGTGGTCGAATTGGCACACGCCGGTTGCCCCAACCGTGACGGGCAACCTGATCGCCTGGACGACGCCGGGTGCGCAGTCGGCAAGTATCACCGCCTTCGCGGACGCGCCGATCCAGACCATCACGGTTGACGAAACGAGCTACCTCACGGGCACGATTGAAGCGAGTGAGAATCGGAGGCAGACGCGCGTCAGGAACCCCGGTGTGCTGTATCAGGTGTTCCTCGCGGGGCAGGGCACGCCCCCAGCGGTCTCGCGGCAGGCCAACACGATCACGGTCGGCAGCCGCACCTTCACGATCACCACCGCCGGGGTGGTCGTGCAGTAGGATGGGGTTGGTGTGTGGTCGCATTAGCGACCTGGTACGGCTGCGTGGGCCTACTCTCGCGGCAGGAACTGTTCAGTGGAACCCAGGTGCGCCAGCGAATCTCCGTCGTCGGGAGACCGCTGGCGTACGACTTTCGCGGGAATCCCAACCACGGTGGACCACGCCGGCACGTCCTTTACCACGACCGCGTTTGCCCCGATCCGGGCCCCGTCGCCGATCGTGACCGGGCCCAGGATCTTGGCTCCAGCCCCGATGAAGATGTCGTTACCCAGTACCGGCGACAGTCCCCGGTCGGCGCCGATCGTGACCTGGTGCTCCAGATACACGTTCTCCCCGCCCCGCACCAGCCGATTGATCACCACGCCGTCGGCGTGGACCAGCACAAACCCCCGCCCGAACTCCGCCCCCCGCCCGATAAAGCAATTGCAGAAAATCCCGTTGAGCCGGTTGGCGAGCAGCTCGATCGGGACGAGACGGTGGCGCCGGGCCCACTGCATCACGCGGTAGAAGACCATCGCCATCGTGCCGTCGGTGAACAGGAGCCGTAGCATGGTCGCGGCCCCACGGTCGGTGCCGTAGCACCACTGGGCCTTGAGCCGGAAGTCGGTACCGAGATCGTCGAACAGGCGCATCCGCGGGTATCCTCGGTCGGCGAAAGGAGCGAATCAGACTCCGAACTTATCACGCTGCCCCGCGCCGTGGTTGCCGGAGGTGATG
>JANMSC010000461.1:0-2005 GCA_031388885.1 Gemmatimonadales bacterium
CGAGCTCGACATCCTCAGACTGCTCGCCGAAGGGTTGAGTGATCGCGCCATTGGCGCGCGCTTGAACCTTTCGTCCGAAACGGTTCGATGGTACAACAAACAGGTCTACGGAAAGCTCGGCGTCACCTCGCGAGGCGAGGCTGCGCGACGCGCGACGGCGCTCGGCCTCATCGGCGAGCGCGAAGCCCCGCTCGGCCGACCACCGGTCGAGCGATCGAAGATCCGATACGCGAACAACGACGGCATCACCGTCGCCTATCAGGTCGTCGGCAATGGACCGGTAGACCTGCTCTTCATACCAGGCTTTGTATCACATCTCGAAATCTCCTGGGAGGAGCCGGGCTATGCAGCCTTCTTCGACGAGCTGGGACGCCACGCGCGTGTAATCATCTTCGACAAGCGAGGGGTGGGGCTCTCCGATCGAATCCAGGGAGCGTCCACACTCGAGAACACCATGAGTGATGCCCGCTGCGTGTTGCGCGCGGTCGGATCCACGCGGGCGTTTGTCAGCGGAACGTCCGAAGGCGGCGCTGCCGCCGTACTCCTCGCCTCGACATATCCCGACCAGGTACGAGGCCTCGTGCTCATCGCCGCCACGCCGATGCCGGCGCTCCGTGGCCCCGAGCCCGACTGGGCGCGACCGTGGGAGGCGTTCGAGCGCAACATCGCCCTCATCCAGCAGACGTGGGGCGAGCCGTGGGCCATCGAACGCTTCGCCCCGTCGCGAAAGGGCGATCCGGTGTTCGCAGCGTGGTGGTCGCGCGCGCTTCGGTCGGCGTCGAGTCCCGCGTCGGTGCGACTTATCATGGAGCAGGTCATGCAGATCGATATCCGGCCGTTGCTCCCGCAGGTTTTCACCCGCACCATCGTCGTGCATCGAACGGATGATCTCAATGTGAACCTTGGCGCGGCGCGGTTCCTTGCGGCCCGCATGCCTAACGCTACGCTGGTGGAACTGCCGGGTGCAGACCATCTCTATTTCATCGACCCGCTGCCGGTCGCACAGGCCATCGTGCGCTTTCTGGCTGAACCGGATGCCGATCCGCAAATCGATACCTGGATCGCCATCGTGCTCCAGTCGGCCGGGCCCGGTGCGATGATGAACGAAGAGAAGCGTCGCATGCTGGATGCCATGGATGCCAGGCACGTTCGGTCGACACCCCGCGGATGGACGGCGCTGTTCGACGCCCCCAATCGCGCCATTCGCTGCGCCGAGCGATTGCGGGAGCTTGGGCCCGGTCGCGTGGGGGGCATGGCGCTGCACGTCGGCGCCTGCCGCACCACGGACGGAATGCCGGTCGGTGCGGCACATCAAATCGCGCTGCGCATCGTGGATTCGGCAGTCCCGGGCGAGATTCTCGTGTCCGGGACCCTGCGCGACATCCTTGCTGGATCGCCCGTAAACCTCGTTCCGCGGTCGATCGACGGCGGCGACGCCGTGACACCTCCCATGACGGTGTGGCAGCTGGCCCCACCCTCGCGCTGATCGCGCGCGACCACCCAGAAGTCCACCCGTGACGGGTGGTGCGTTCCACCCGCCGTACCCGGCACGTTGGTCCTGCGCTTGAGCGCTTCCCCCAACCGGACCACCAGCCATGACAACACGAACTCTGCTGCTCGGAATTCCCCTCGCGATTATGGGCGCCGCGTGCGGCGTCAGCGATACCGAAGTCACGGGTGGCGACGTCAGTATCGCCATCCAGCAATCACTCACCGGCGCAACTACATCGGCCGGCACCTTCACGATGACGGGCGCCCTCTCCGACAATGGTCCGACCAGCGAGGCACTCACCTTCGGAGGCCCGCTGACGCAATCCCCGGTGCCCGTCACCTTCCGGCGTACGCTCTCCGGTCGCAACGGCACCATCGTCTTCACGGGAAGCGCGAGTCTGGCTTTTACGAGCCCGACTCGCGATCCCCGTGAAGACGATGCTGCCGTTGCGACCGGAGAGCGTACGCCGAAAGGTGACGGGCACCGGGGACTGCGTCAGCGGGCCTCCGAAGG
>JANMSC010000491.1:0-2358 GCA_031388885.1 Gemmatimonadales bacterium
TGCCGAACTGCGACGAGGTGAGGATGATGTTGGGGTTGGTGTAGTCGATAATCGCCCACCCGCCGTCGCCAAAGCTGATTCCCGACCAGAAGAGGGCGCCCCCCGACATCATGCTCCCGTTGTCCTGCGTGCCACCAACGACCACCGATGGATTGGTGGGGTGGACCTGGAAACCCGGATAGAACTGGGTGGCGGAGATGCCGTAGTTGAGCGAGCGCCACGAGTCGCCACCATTGGCCGAGGTAAAGATTCCGCCGTCGCAGGCGGCCACCAGGCGACGCGAGTCCTGCGAGTCAAAGGCAAGACCGTGCCAGTCGGAGTGCACGTTGGCCGCGATCTGGCTGAAGTTGATACCGCCGTCACGCGAGCGAAACAGTCGCACGCCGCCGATTATCACCCGGTTCTCGTCCACCGGATCGACGCCGATGACGAGGTTGTACTCGCTCTGTTCGCCGAAATCGAGCAGCTGGGACTGGAACAGGATTCCGTTCGCGGGAAGGAGCGCCCAGGCGTTCGTGAACTCGTCCCATCGCGCCAGGGTGCGGAACTTTCGGTTGGCCGGGTTGGCCATGATGACCCACACCGAGCCGGGGCGGGCGGGCGAGACGGCGAGCGCTGTACGACCGATGGTGAGGCCGGTCCCTAACTGTGCGGAGATAAGATTCCAGGTCGTCCCGCCGTTGGTGGAGATGTAGACCCCGTTGCCGGCGGCGCTGTTCGGGTTACCAACGGCGGCATACAGCACCTCGGCGCGCGCGGGATGTTGCACGATGTCGGTGGCGTGTCCCTGCAGCACGGTGGTCCAGGCGGTGCCGGAGTTGCTCGAGCGTAACACGCCGAGGCTGGTGGCCGCGAAAAGGGTTGATGACGTCGGCGAGCCGACAGTCGCACGATCGAGCGCGATACGATAGACCAGACCGCCGAGCTGGCCGGCCCCTGCGAGCTGCGTGCCAGCCACCCGCGTCCAGCTATCGCCCATGTTGGTGGACTTGAGAATCCCGCAGCCGTCGGTAAAACCGGTGGGGTCGAAAATCTCACCGGTTCCGGCATACACGATGTTGGGGTCGATCGGATCCATGACCACGTGCCCGATGGACGACGAACACTCGTTGTCGCCCAACGCCTGCCACGAGGCGCCGCCATTCACGGTGCGCCAGACGCCCGAGCTGCCGCCGCCGGCCAGCATGACGCGGGCGTCACGTGGGTGCAGGGCAACGCTCGTGAAGCGCCCTTCATCGGTCATGGGTGCCGACGAGTAGCGGGTGTTCATGCTGATGAAGCCGGTCGGCCCCATGGGCTGCCACCGCTCGGTAGTCACCTGACTGCCGAACGCGCCGCGGGATGCCGAGATCCGGATCTCGCGCATGGCGGCCATCTTGTCGGCAGGGATCTCCGTGTTGGGATACGCGCGCAGGGAGGTGTACCACTCGCGCCGGAGCTTGGGGTCACCTTCGCGCATTTCCCTGGGCGATAGCTGCTGCGCGGCGGCTGGCACGGCAGCCAGCAGCAACGAGGAGGCGATGGCAACCGAGTACAGGATCGCGAGGGATGCGCGTGTGGTCGGCTGCCTGCCGTTAGAGGGGCGCAGCCACGGGAAGGGGAGGGTGGTCATCATGGAATCATCGTCAGTGTGAGCGAATTGCTCGTCCCCCGCGGAGTGACAACCGAGACGGGGTATTGCCCGGGCGAGAAGGAGGACGGGCGCCCTTTGTAGGTGGTATCGGTGTAGCTGAGTGGAAGGGCGAAGCGGAGCGTCGTGCCTAACGAATCGGCAGATAGGCCCTCGATGGTCGCGCGTCCGACGCGTACCAGGTTCGCGCCGGTAGCGAAGGCGCCTTGCGGCCCCGGAACAAATCCCGCCCCGGTGAGCACCAGGGTGGGAACCTCGCCCTTGCCTAACGCAATGGTATCGGGCTGCAGGCGGTCGAGGCGCGGTGCACTGGCGCTCGCCGTGCTGCCGGCGCGTGCTCCCTCATCGGGTGTCGGTGCGCCGCGCGAGGCGCACGCTGCCGCCGCGGTGACAACGGCCAACAGCAGGTGCCGCGACGAGCGTTGACTTTCAACGAGACGCGAGGTGATCACGGCCGACGCTCCGGCATCGGCTGAACACGCATCCCCGGAATTCCGGATAGCAGGGCGGCACGGGTGTCCTGCACTTCGAGCTTCGTGGTGAGATCGGCAAACCTGGTGCTGTGCAGTTCGTCGAGCACGAGCCCCAATCGCCGGAGCCCGCGCGGATCGATCACCTTCGCACGCATGCGGAAGAGCAGTCCGCCGGCCAGCCCCTGCGCCGACGCGCCGGCAATGCGGTATTCGCCGGGAATGGGGTTGACCGCACGAAGCGCATCGTCGGCGTTG
>JANMSC010000125.1:0-6134 GCA_031388885.1 Gemmatimonadales bacterium
TGGAAGGCGTCTTTCAAGTCGGCAAGCGCGTTGCCAAGACCGTCATGAAATCGCTCAAGCTTGAACATCACACTATCTGTCCTCAGTGGAACTATACGATTCACCCGCGTGTTGCAGGCACAGGGGTTACTTGATGGCATCTACAAACCGGGAAGTTATTTTTTTATGCCTACTAAGCGGCCTGCCGAAGGCGGGTCCGCTTGAGCGCCGGGTTGGGCGGCACTATCGCTACTTTTTTACGCTCTCGACCGGCACCGCATCCAACGGCGATTCAAAGGCAATGAAGAGGACACATGCGACAGCGCTTGCGCAGAAGCCCTTGTGTGGTCGTTTGGCGGGACCGTACGCATAAGTCCCCGATTTGAGAACGGCCGTCTTCTGACCGTCATAGGTGACATGAAGCTCGCCTGCTACCAGCACCATGCGCTCTGCCGAAGTGTGCCAATGGAGCGGGATGGTCGACTTGGCGGGCACTTTGAAGAACACGTCAACGTTGTCCTTCGCAGGGTCGCCGTGAAGAACGGCGATCGCGCAGCCTTTGGGCAAGAACGGCGGGCAGGGCCCCCACTTAAGCTGCGCATCACGGGCAGTGCGCGTCAGTGCCTGCTCTTGAGCAGGCACTTGTGCGTGGGCGAACGAGCCGACCAGGCCCAACAAGAACAACAACGAACAACGCAATGCCGCCTGCAATGAGCGGCCCATCAGGGTCTGGTGACACATAGTGATTTCTCCTTTTGGTTGACAGTGTTGTGCAGCTGGATTGACGCCAACGTCCGCGCTAACCGGCGCGCGCCGGTTTTGCGCGCGTCCGTGTTGAGCGCGCGGTTAGACCCTGAGCGTGTGAGGCGGCGTCGACGTATGCCTTGAGAACGGAGTTCATCTGGGTTTGCCAACCGGTACCTTGGGCACGGAACCACTCCAAAACCGAAGGATCGACTCGAAGAGATATAGCCTTCTTCGGAGAGAAAGGCTTCAGCCCTTTTCGTACGATGCCACGCACAATGTGTGCTGGATCACCTTCGGGATGAGCACGAGAAAGCTCGATATCGCGCTCCTTCATCGCCGATACCCGCTGCCAGTCAGTTCGAGATGTTTTGGAAGTAGATTTCGCGTTCATGTTTTGTCGCCTTACGCATAGAAACCACACGGATGTGATCGTCTTGCTCCGTGTGAACGATAGACACGAGATTGCCTCGGAGCGAACCAAGTGTCACAAATCTTCGCTCTCCGTAGGCAATTCGGTCGTCTTCGTAGGTAAACGTGACGCCATCGAAAACCTCATTGGCATCGACAAAGTCGAAACCGTGCTTCTTGAGATTAGCTTGACGCTTTCGTTGGTCCCAGTCGATCACGAATCAATTGTATATACATTACGTATATCCGTCAATCTCGCTTGTTCTCAGGGTATATTCGGGATAGGGAGACACCTCGCGGTGGGGCATAACGTTCGCGTTCCCCCGCGGTCCGCGAAGGAGACCGTCGGGTGCAACCAGCTGTTGGGCGGCGGCCTACCGAGTTTCTCTCTCCGCATCACGCTTCAAGACGGTGACGTTTCCTGAATCCCAGCATTTCCACTTCGAGGAGAAGAGGGGCGTGGTTGACTGTGTCGGCTGGAAAACGCGGTTATTGGTCGCGGTGCTGCGACGCTCGGGCGCGACCAACCCGAGGGCGGGCAGCATGCAGGGAAGCAGTTCGAACGACCCCGCGCCCCCGTCGGCGAGAAGCTGAAAATCCGCTCGATGACGTCCATACCTATCTTCGTTGTTTTCCGCGTTCGCCGACGCGCAGTTCGTACTCGCTGCCGCCCACGAGCCGGCCCCCGCTCCAGTGCTCGACATAGAACACGTGCGAGGTGCCGGGCCGCACGCTCTTAGGAAGCTTGACGAAGATCGCGGCGGAGAATCCGCTGCCGCCCGGCAGTATGCCCACGACACCCGGATGCTCCTGGTTGCGTCTGGCGCGCACGCCGACATCAAGGACGAACGCACGATCCGTCCGGTACTCCGTCGGCTCGCCGCACGCCTCCTCGGGCCGTTCCGGCAACTTGATTCGCCGTCTGCTGCGAACGGAGAGACCTGTCACCGACTTCTCGAGCGGCAGCCGCGTCCTGAAATCCGGGAAGAAGACCTGAACGCGCGTTCCGCGCGGCAGCGTTCCCGGGTTGATGCGGATATCGATCAATTCCTTTCGCCCATAGTCGGCAAAGTCGATGTAGTACGGCCCAGTGCCCTCATCGGAACCGCCCGATCCCGGCGCCACATTGTCGACCTGGAGGTTCTTGAGGGTGACGTTGTTGTCGGCATTGACCGCGGTGGCGATCGCCAGGGACGACGTGAGCACGGCATCCTGCGTCGAGCGCGCGACCGCGATCATGCACGTGTGGTTGGGCGCGCCCGCGGGAACGAGCCAGCTCCAGGAGGCAACGCGCGGCTGCCCCGGATAGACAACATTGAGGGTGCGCGCTGGCCCCACTGGATGCCAGACCGACGTGTCGGACGGGTCGGTGTTCGGGAAGGCGGTCCAGAAATCGGCCGGCAAGTTGGGGAGACCTCCGCCCGCGTTGGCCCAGAAGGTACGCACTTGTACGGTTGTCGCCGGGTCGTTGCCGCGATTGTGCACCTGTACGTGCGCCCGCACCCAGGTATCGCGCCGAGGATTGTCGTGCAGCAGCTCCTCGAACTGGACATAGTCGATGTCCCGGCTCGGCGTCTGGTAGGCTCCGGTGATCGGATCCGGCGCGTCGATCTTGATGTCGGGGGACTGGTACCAGTAGATCGTCTCGCCGGCATTGAAGGGATGCTCCACGCCCGAGGGACCGGGGGTCGCGAGCCCTGTGTCGAGTACGTTGTCCCGCAGGTAGATGTCCGTGAGCGGGATGGTCGCCGCGTCCGCTGGCCGTTCCCAGATGGACCGTCCATGCGTGGCCGCGCGCAGCAGGCGTCGCGGCGCGAAGAACTTGAGGTCCTGCACTGAGCAGTTTGGCAGCCCGTCGTCCCAGGTCGCCCACGCTCCACCGCCGTTGATCGATCGAAAGATGCCGACGTCGCAGCCGATGTAGATGGTGTCGGGGTTCGCCGGGTCGATGGCGATGGCGTTCACGGGATTCGCTTGCGCCAGCCCCGCGGATCGGTTGACCCACGTCGTGCCCCCATCGGTCGTGCGGAAGACGTGGTCGTTCGTGAACTCCCCTGCACCTTCGGAGAAGATGAGGTTGCTCGTCGTTACGTAGACGATGCTCGCGTTGGTGGGGTGAATGGCGATATCGGACACCTGTCCCGCAGGCAGGGGCGCCGAGGTGACGTCGGTCGCCGTCCAGGTCCCCATGCTCTGCGTCACGCGGAACACGTTGCCGTTCTGCATGCCGACGTAGACGGTGTTGCTGTCCGACGGCGCGACGGCAATCGCGGTGATGTTGGTGGCTGCCCCGACCAGCGTACCCGTGATGCCGGTCCACGCGTCACCACTGTTGGTCGTGCGCCAGAGGCGCTCGTATCCGACAAAGAGCACGCGCGAATCGGACGGATCCATCTCGAAGGGCGGATAGAACCAGTTGCTGTTGGTCGCGATCGTTCCCTTCTTGTCCACCCAGCCTCCGGCGTCACCGGCGGTGTCACTGCGGAAGAGGGGGAAGCCCCACCAGCGACTCTCAAACCATCGCCGCGTGTCGGTGGTGGCATTGATCGCGGCGTAGGCGCCGTCGCCGAGCGCCGAATGCTCCCAGGCTGGGTGGCCCAGATAGCGCTGGGCGCCATTGTCCTGCGTGCCGCCCAGCATCACCGCATCCCACAGGGAATGATTGGCGCAGATGAAATACTGCAGCGTCGCCAGGTCCTTGTTGCGGTGTGCGTACGTGACACCGCCGTCCGTCGAATAGAAGGCGCCGCCGTCGTTGCCGACAAACACGAGGTTGCCGTTGGTGGGATGAAACGCCACGGCGTGCTGGTCGGCGTGGATTCCCGGCGACCCGGTGCTGACGCGCGTCCAGGCGCCGCCGGCATTCGTGGTGCGCCACAGACTCACTTCGCCGAACAGGACCGTGTTGGGATCGGTGGGATGGACACCGAGGACCAGATTGTAGCCCGCCTGCGCCACACCCGCCGGTGCGCCTGCGGTCTGGGTCCAGTTGGTGCCGCCATCGGTCGTCCGAAAAATGCCGGTGAGCGCACTCACGTTCGCGAATGCCGCGTAGAGCGTGTTGGCATCGCTGGGCGCTCTGGCCAGCGCGACCCGGCCCCCGGACGCCGGCAGACCTCCGCCTAACGTCGTCCAGGTCGCGCCGCCATCGGTGCTGCGGCGCACGCCGAACCCAAACCGGCCGACATACAGCTCCGGATTTCCGGGAGTCGCCCAGTCGACCACCAGATCGAAGCAGATGCCGGGCTCGATCTGCGTCCAGTTCACCCCTTCGTCGGTGGACTCGTACACACCGATGTCAGTGGCGGCGTAGATATGCTGGTTGTCCGCGGGATCGACGGCAATCGCGGAGAAGGCCGCCCGCGCAAAGGTCGCCGTGCCCCGCACCGCCCATGTGTCCCCGCCGTCAGTCGACAACAGCATGCCCGCGCCATAGTAACTGTCGCTGTTGTTTGGTTCGCCAGTGCCAGCGAGAATGCGCACCGACTTTCCACCCGCGGGGTCGGAAGGGTCCACCGTGACGCAGCCGATCGCCAGCGAGGCGGCGTAATCGCTCTTGGGACGCCAGTTCAGGCCACCATCGGTCGACTTCCACACACCGCCCTGGGCCGCGCCGGCGTAGACAATGTTCGTGTCGAGCGTGTCGTAGGCGATGCTGGTGATTCTCCCCGAAATGGGAGCCGTGGTGTACGTGGTCGCGGTGGTACTGAAGACCTGGCCGCGCCGCACCACCGACGGCCCGATGCAGTACCAGTTGGCCCCGGGCGACACCGGTGGGCCCGGCTGGTCGGGATCAAACTTGCGGGCAGCGGCTCGCATGGCATCCCGGTGGGCGAGGGCGCGAAGGCGACTCCCCGGTCGGCGATTCACGCCGTCTGGAAATCGCTCTTTCAGGAAATGCTCGCGACGACGGAACCACCGGTGCGTGGGTCGACCGTCCTTTCCGGCCTCGGGCACCGCCTCGAGCACGAATTCCGTCGATTGCTGCACCCGGCGTCCGCGGATCTTCTGAACGGCCACGACACGATGCCGACCGGCCTGCAGCCCGGGAATGTTGAGCAGTACGAGAAACTCGCCGGCGACAGGCCGGACAGCGACGCCCGAGGCTTCGCCGCGGAGCACCATCGCGGGGGTCACCGGCCGTTCGCCGTCGAGAAGAAAGACGACCGGACACGGACTCCAGCCCGTGCCGATCACCTGGATCTTGTACGGGAAAAGGTAGGTTTCAGGGCTCGCCTTCAACGACGGCGACCGATTGTTGCCCGACGGGGTACGCGTGGAGCGTGTGGCCATAAAATCTCCTGTCTAATAGCATTCTCACAGGGTGCTCGCAGACTCTCCTTGATTCCGCACCTATCGAGTCCGAGAAGCGCTCATTCAAGCAGCCCAACGTCATGGTGAGCGGCGCGTTCAGCGCGTCCGCTCGAATGATGGGATGGACTCCCCCCGTTTTTGAACGGCATCATCGTGCCAGACTGGCTTCTCATATGGGATGGGTGGTCAGCAATCATCAACAGGAGGAGTCCGACATGAATGCTACTACCGTAACGCGGTGCTCTGCCAGTGTCGTGGGCGTGGATGTGGCCAAGAGCGCTACGTGCGCGCCTACGTGAAGCGCAACAAGACCGACGCGGCCGATGCGGCGGCGCTGGTGGAGGCGGCGCGTGCCTCGGATATCTCGCCGGTACGCGTGAAGTCGGTCGAGCAGCAGGGGCTTTAGGGCCGCATCGCATCCGCTCCCTGTGGATGGGGACGCGTACCAGCCGCATCAATGCGCTGCGCGGCTTTTGCCGGGAGTTCGGCATTGCCATTGCGCAAGGCAGCCGGCTGGGTGTCGAGCAGATCAGCCGCGTTCTGGCCGATCCGCATTCGGGCGTGCCCGAGCTGGTTCGCGCCGCCATGAAGCTCCTGATCGAGGAAATCCGCCTGCTCGAAGCGCGGATCGCGCAATTGGAGCGCGAGTTGGCGGTGCTTTCTCGCCAATCCCCCGCCTGCACGAC
>JANMSC010000181.1:0-2388 GCA_031388885.1 Gemmatimonadales bacterium
TATGTGGTGGCGATCACCCCGGTCGCCCAGAAGCCGGGGCTGCTGGCGCGCCGGACCACGGCCAGCGCCGGCGACGTCTGCAGATCGACGGCGACGAGCCGGTCGGCATTGCGAAAGAATACGCGACGGCTGTCGGCCGCCCAGAGCGGGCAACACCCTCCGTCGGTGGAGATCTGGATTTCGCCCTTGCCGTCCAGGGACCGCACACGGACGGTCCGTCGACCGCGATCCGCGAACGCGACCAGACGCCCGTCGGGCGACACACGGGGCGATACCGGGCGCGGATCGTTCGGTCCCGACGGGGAGACCAGCGTGTCTGTCCGCGAGGCACCGTCGAGGCCGACCCGGAGCAGCTCGAGTCGTGAATCGCCCTTGGCCCACCGCGACAAGATCACGGACCGGCCGTCCGGGGTCGGCACCGCAGAGACGACGTTGCCCTCCACATCAACGAGGCGCGCGGGCGGTTCGCTACCGTCGAGCGGGGTCGACCAGACCTGCTGCTGGCCGCCGGCTTGCGCTATGTAGATCAGGCGGCGGCCGTCGGGCGACCACTCCGGGGTGTCGGCGCTGCCGGTGGTCGTCACCCGCGTTCGCTCCCCCGACGCGAGATCGATGACCCAGATGTCGGCTTGGATCGCCACGGCGATGCGCCGGCCGTCGGGCGAATACCGCGGCCCAGCAAACTGCTCTTCGCCGCCCAGCCGGGTTCGGTTCCCTGACTGGTCGACCAACTCGAGTCGGGAGTTCGCCAGGCCGGCGCCGTCCTCGTACACCAACGTGCCGTTTTCCGATACCGCCACGGCCGTGCCGGTGGTTTTCGCTGCGGCCCGCTGCGACAGCCGCACTGGCTCTCCGACGAGCCGCATTCCAGGAATGTCGATCGCCACGGCCGACAGCGAACCGCCGTGGGAGTACACCAGCAGTCCACCGATCACCGCGAGCGGCGCGCCGTTCACGGCGAAGCGCACCCGCCGGCGGTCGCGAAGCGAGTACATCACCAACGCTGCGGAATCGCTCCTGGTCGTTCCGACGTACAGGACCATCCGGTTCTCGCGGAGGACCAGCGGCCGCCGTTGCCGCACCTCGCCGGTGGCGCTATCGAACGGCACAGCCAAGGCCGGCACCCCGCCATTGGCGCTGACGCGCAGGATCTCTCCCGACGGCGCGATGACTTCGGCTAGAATCGCATCGTTGGACTCCCAGCTCAGGGAGGCCGATACGCCCGGCAGCTCGGCGAGGATTGCCGGCGTCCCTCCGGCGAGCCGCACTTTCGTGAGCGTATTGTTCCCCGCGAGATATGCGACCCATTCCCCATTGGGCGAGATCACCGGGTGCGTTCCGTCGTCGGTGCCCTGGAGCCGCCGGGGGTTGGGATCGTCGAGCGTTCGCGCCCACAGGGCGATCCGCCCGGCCGCGTCCGCGGCGGAGAACACGACGGTGCGGCCGTCCGGCGAGACGCCGAAAGGCGCCGAGACGTGCGTCACGAACCGTAGGGTGGAGTCGTCCGCAATGGTGAATCGCACGACAGCAGGTGACGCGATCGCGGGGTTGCCCTGGACCGTCTTGGCTGCCGCGAACGCCACCGCCGCAATTGCCACGACTGTCATACCAACGGCGACCCGTCTCCAGGCGGGAGTTCGGCCTGAGATCCCGAGCTGCGCCGCGCGCCCGGTGCGTCCCGTGAAGGCCTGATTCCCCAGGGCGGCGGCATACTCGGCCGCACTCGCGAACCGATCGGCGGGCAGCTTCGCGAGCGCGGTGAGCACCGCATCCTCGACATGTTGTGGGACGGTGTCACGCACCGTGCTGAACGGCGACGGCTTCTCGGTCATCACCTTGGCCACGATCGCCTGCACGCTCGATCCGGTGAACGGCGGATCACCGGCCAGCATCTCGTACGTCACCGCGCCCAGCGCATAGATGTCGCTGCGCGCATCAATGGCGCGCTCCCCCATCGCCTGTTCGGGTGACATGTATTGCGGTGTGCCGAGACTCAACCCCGTTTGCGTCATGCGCGCACCACCGGCACTCTGCACCGCGAGCGCGATGCCGAAATCGGCGACGAGCGCGTGCCCGCCCTGCAGCAGGATGTTCTCGGGCTTGATGTCGCGATGAATCACCCCGAGGCCGTGGGCGTAGCCAAGCGCATCGGCCACTTCGCGCGCGACGCGCACCGCGTCATCGATTGGAAGCTGCCGTTCGCGCTCGAGTCGCGTGCGCAGGGTCTCGCCGGTGACGAGCGGCATCACATGAGTCCCGAGCAGGCGATGGGGGAACGTGCGATCGATGCGCGCAGCGACATCTACGCGCTCGGTGCGGTGACGTACGAAATGCTCACCGGCGATCCACCGTTCAGTGGTGGGAGCGTCCAGGCGATCGTCGCGAAGA
>JANMSC010000212.1:0-2929 GCA_031388885.1 Gemmatimonadales bacterium
GGTATCTCGGCGAGGACACGCAAGAAATCGTGAACGGCGTCCCGGTGAATGCTGCCGGGGCATGGGAATGGGGCATCAACGGAGCGCTTCCGGGCATCTACATGCACGCTGCGCCGGCCGCGCAGGTTGGCGTGGCGTACCGACAGGAGTTTTATCGGGGTGTGGCGGAGGACTGGGGCAAAGTGGTGGCCGTCAACCAGAGCGTGACGGTTCCGTTCGGCACCTTCACTGGGTGTATCACGACGGAAGACTGGGTCGGCCTCGAGCCGAACCAACCGCACGACAACAAGACCTATTGCCCGCAGGTCGGTCTGGTACTGGAAGCGCCGTCACAAGGTGGCGGCGCACGAGTGGAACTCATCAGCCGGACACCGTGACCACCTGACAGAAACGAACGGGCCCGGCTTGCGCCGGGCTCAGTCGCCGAACTCAACCTTCGTGAACCCGTTCTCAAGCTCCGCTTCGAACTCCAATACAATCCCGGTCTGCACGAAGTCGAAGGCGGACATGTCCATCACCGTCCCGTCGACGCGCCGGAACCAGGGACTCGGGTCGAGCACGACGGTGACGATCGTGTTCGCCTGATCCACGACCAGCGGCGGGATCAGGTCCATCTCGATCTCGATCTCGGCGTTGAAGAACACGGTGAAGGGGCGGGCCTGAGTGCTGCCGGTCGGGGTGAAAGTACCAACCATCACCATGCTCGCCTTGCCCGGCCAGTTGGGGAACGCGGCACGAACCGCTCCGGCGACCGCGGCGATTGCCGTCGCATCGTCGTCTTCCTCGTCCAGGTCGAGATCTTCAATCTCAAACTCCAACTCGGAATACGTCCCGGCCGGTACCGCTTGGGTCACCGCCATGGCGGTTCCGTTTCCGAGCGGGAGCCGGACGAAACGGGGCGGAGCCTCGAATTCCTCACAGTCGACGTCGCCCAGGGTCAGGCAGGCGTCGTCCTCGGATTCGAGCTTGAACTCGTTCACAATGAAACTGATATCGGTGATGCGGAGCGTTCCGTTCGTCCCAACGATCACGAGCCGATCCTGGCTCGCCGAAGCCGCCGCCGCCGGAGCGAGCCGGAAGCCGACGCGGACCAGACCCTCTTCACCGGGCCCCAGCACATCGCTACATGCCGCCGAGGAGACGCTGAGCGCTACGGCTATGGCGACCAGTAGACGGTTTCGCATAAAAGTCCTCCTGAACGTGATGAACGGTGGCCGGGGTTTCATATCGTTGACGAGCGCCACCGGCTGGAGACACACCTCAGTATCGGTCGGGAGGGGGGCCGACCTGCCCCCATCCCTTGGCCGTCGGCACCGAGGTTCGCCGGTGGAAGCACCGGCGCCCCCTTGCGCAAAATCGGAAAAATGCAAACGTTTACATCATCCCGTAAACGTTTGCATTCCGGCCTGACCCTGCGGCCTCATGCTCCAAGCCCCCGGCCGTGGTGGGTGTGCCTGATGCCGTCCGTTTCCCTGGACCCGGAAGCGTCTATTTGGCGGTCACCATTAAAGATGTCGCTCGTGATGCCGGGGTCTCGATCGCCACGGCGTCGCGAGCCCTGAATCGCACCGATCTGGTGGCAGCGGAGACGCGGCGCCAGGTCCGGGAAGCGGCAGTCCGGCTGCATTACACGCCGCACGGCGGAGCCCGCAGCCTTATCACCAATCGCACCAACACCATCGGAGTGCTGCTCCCCGACCTCTACGGAGAGTTCTTCTCAGAAGTGATGCGTGGAATCGACCAGACGGCCCAACGGGAAGGGTATCAATGCATCGTGTCGAGCGCGCGGCATAGCGGGCCCACGCTCGAGGCGGCGCTCCGCGCGATGCGCGGGCGAGTCGACGGACTCGTGTTGATGTCGCCCGAGTTTACCGGTGAGCTCTCGAAGCGGACCTTGCCGGGCGGTTTCCCGGTGGTCCTGCTGAACTGCCCCCCATCGGAAACGCCACACGACTCCCTCAATGTCGAGAATTACGAGGGGGCCTACACCATGGTCCAACACTTCATCAGTTTGGGACACCAGCGAATCGCCATTCTGAATGGGGCTCAAGGGAACTTCGACGCCGCCGAGCGCCTGCGCGGCTATCGCGCCGCGCTTGGGGACGCAGGCATTCCGTCGTCGCCGGAGTTGGTCGTTCCTGGTGATTTCAGCGAAGCCGCCGGAGAGGCCGGCGCTCTGCAGCTGTTGCAGCTCGAGGAGCGGCCGACCGCAATATTCGCCGCGAACGACGGTATGGCGATCGGGGCGCTGTCAGCCCTGCGCGATGCGGGCGTTCGCGTGCCTGAAGACATCGCCATCGGGGGATTCGACGATATCCCCATGGCGCGCTACATCGGTCCCGCCCTCACGTCCGTCCACGTGGATATCAGCGCGCTGGGCGAGCGCGCCACAGCGGCCTTGCTCTCGGTGCTTCGGCACCCAGGGCGCCGCGAGTTCACCCGCGAGACCGCGGCGACGACCCTTGTCGTCCGTCGATCCTGCGGTGCCCGCTCACCCCAGGGCGGGCCCGCCGCCCGTTGATCGCGCTACCCCGTAGTTCACCCTGCATGGAGGTCGTATGAACACTCGAGAACTGCAGAACCACGTCAGTCGGCTCCTGGCCATTGGTATGGTGCTCTTCGCTGTGTTGACGGTCGGTCCGGTGTCCGCCCAGACCAGCACCGGAAGCATCCGTGGCTATGTCGCCGCCGACAACGGCGCGCCCATCGCCGGGGCCGACATCAGGGCGCGCAACGAGGCGAACGGGGTCGAGCGTGTGACGACCTCGAACCCGAGGGGCTTCTACGTACTTTCCGGCTTGGTCCCTGGCCAGTACTCCCTTTCAGTGCGGAACATTGGGTACGCGCCTGCCGGGAGGGCTGTGACGGTCCGTATCGGCCAGGACCTCACTCTCAACCTTTCTCTCGCGACCTCAACGGTGCAGCTTGC
>JANMSC010000218.1:0-10524 GCA_031388885.1 Gemmatimonadales bacterium
ATCTCCTGAAACCAACCCCACCACACGTGTGCCATGATCCCACAGTACCCGGGGTTCGTGCGTGAACCAGTGATTCGGGCGCCCGGCCCCGCGCTCGTGCGCAATCCGTGTCCGGAGCGCATCGGCAGCCGGTGAGTCGAGCCCCGTGAACGGCTCGTCGAGCAGGAGCACCGGTGGATCGTGCAACGTCGCGCGCGCGATGGCGAGCCGCTGCAGCAGGCCACGCGAAAAGCCGCGAACCGGCTGGTCGGCCCGGTCGGTCAGCGCCACAGCCGCGAGCGCTCGCGTGATGTGCGCCTCCGGCGCAGTGATGCCGTGCAGCGCGGCCGCAAACCGGAGATTCTCGCGCGGGGTCAGGTCGTCGTACACCTGCGCGTGGTGCGACAACAGCCCAAGGGCACCGCGTGCGGACGGGTTACGCGCAAGGTCGTGTCCCAGCACGCGCACCGACCCGTGAGTCGGGCGGATCAATCCGGCGAGACACCGGAGCAACGTGGTCTTGCCCGCGCCGTTCGGGCCGAGCAACAGGACCACTTCGTTGGGCGCCATTTCGAAGTCCACGCCAGCAAGTGCCGCGACCGCACCGAAGCGCCGATGGACGCCAAGGGCGATGATCGCGGGCTCGGGGATGGGCATGGGGGCGAATATACGAGAAGCGAGAAGCGAGAAGCGCTTCTCGCTTCTTGATCACGCGTCCCGTGAGAACACAAATAGGTCGTCGAGCTTCGTCAGCACCAGCGTGTACTCGAGTTCCGGCGCAACGCTGCGGAGCACCACCTGCTGCCGGCGGTCGGCGGCGTGACGCTGGACCATGACCAACGCGCCCAGCCCCGACGAATCGACCTGGCGGGTGGCGCCGAGGTCGACGACGAGCTGCCCCGTCCCCTCGCTCATCTCGTTGAGCAGGGCGTTCGCCGAGTAGCGGAATGCCTCGCGCGTCGCGAGTCCGAGCGATTCGGGGGCCTGCAGCACCCGGGTGGGCGGCTGCGCGGTGGTCACGGTCAATGTCTCTCCAACACGAGTCGGTGCCGGGCGCTTGGGCGGATGGGAGACCCGCTCGAACCGGCAACCCAACAAACAGCAAGAGGTTTGCCAACCGCAGTCGAACCCCCGCTGTCTGGAAAGTTGACACCTCTGCACCCTCGCACCGGGCCCTTCCGATCCCCGCGCCCCAGCGCGACCTTCCACGGATGACCGACCAGCTATCGACGCTCCTTGTTGAGGATCGACGCTTCCCGCCGCCGCCGGCATTTGCTGCCACAGCCAACGCGACCAATCAGCTCTACGACGGTGCGCGACAGGACCCAGTCGCGTTCTGGGCTGAGCAGGCGCACGCCCTATCGTGGTTTACGCCCTGGACGACGACCCTGGAGTGGACCCCGCCTCACGCCAAGTGGTTCGTTGGGGGGGAGCTCAATGTCTCGGTCAACTGCCTCGATCGCCACCTCACTGGCGCACGCCGCAACCAGGCCGCCCTGATTTGGGAAGGCGAGCCGGGTGACCAACGGGTCCTGACCTATCGCGAGCTCCACCGCGAGGTGTCGCGCGCGGCCAACGCACTCCGCGCGATGGGGGTGGGGCGTGGCGACCGCGTGGCGATCTACCTGCCGATGATCCCGGAAGCCGCAATCGCGATGCTGGCGTGTACCCGGATTGGTGCAGTGCACTCGGTGGTCTTCGGCGGGTTCTCGTCCGACTCGCTGCGCGACCGGGTTAACGACGCCGAGGCGGTCTGCCTGATCACGGCCGACGGCGGGTATCGCCGCGGCCAGATGGTGCCGCTCAAGCGGATGGCCGATCAGGCGCTCCTTGAGTGTCCAACGATCCAGAACTGCCTGGTGGTCCACCGCGGCGGGGGTGTGGGCGGTCAGATCGACGCCACGACATGTCCGATGACCGGGGGCCGCGATCACTGGTGGCATCGCGCCCTCGAACCCGAGTCGGCCGAGTGCGAACCCGAACACATGCACGCGGAAGACTTGCTCTTCATTCTCTACACGTCGGGCACGACGGGAAAACCAAAGGGCATCGTCCACACCACCGGCGGCTATCTCACGCAGGTCGCCGCCACGACCAAGTACGTCTTCGACTTGAAAGACGGCGACGTGTTCTGGTGCACCGCCGACATCGGGTGGGTCACCGGTCATTCCTATGTGGTGTACGGCCCGCTCGCGAACGGAGCGACGGTCCTGATGTACGAGGGCGCGCCCGACTGGCCCGAACGCGATCGGTTCTGGTCGCTGGTCGAGCGCCACGGCGTGTCGGTGCTGTACACCGCGCCAACCGCGATCCGTGCATTCATGAAGTGGGGACCCGAACACCCCGCACGCCACGACCTGAGTTCACTTCGGCTTCTCGGCTCTGTTGGCGAACCGATCAATCCCGAAGCGTGGATGTGGTACCACGAGCATATCGGACATGGTCGGTGCCCGATCGTGGACACCTGGTGGCAGACCGAAACGGGCGGCATCATGATCACCCCGCTCCCCGGCGTGACCACAACGAAGCCCGGCTCGGCGACACAGCCGTTCCCCGGGATCGACGTGGAGCTGGTCGACGCGGCGGGCAAGACGGTCGCAGGAGCCGGCGGAGGGTTTCTCACCATCCGCAATCCGTGGCCAGGCATGCTGCGGACCATCTATCGTGACGACGCGCGGTATCAGGAGACCTATTGGAGCCGCTTTCCCGGTCGCTACTTCGCCGGCGACGGCGCAAAGCTTGACGACGACGGCTACTGGTGGATCCTCGGCCGAGTCGATGACGTGCTCAACGTCGCGGGACATCGCATCGGAACGATGGAAGTGGAGAGCGCGCTGGTCGATCATCCCAAGGTGGCGGAAGCGGCGGTGGTGGGGCGCACCCACGACCTCAAGGGGCAGGCGATCGCCGCGTTCGTCACCCTCAAGGACGGCCACGAGGCGTCACCATCACTGCGCGACGAGCTGCGCGATCACGTCGCGAAGAAGATCGGTGCAATCGCCAAACCGGACGACATCCTCTTCACCGCCGACCTCCCGAAAACTCGGTCGGGAAAAATCATGCGGCGGCTGTTGCGGGACATCGCCGAAGGGCGGGCGCTGGGCGACACGACGACACTGGCAGATCCGGGCGTCGTGGCGAATCTCAAGAATCAATACGAATCGATGGAATGAACCATCAGCTGCGGCCGAAAGGCCGCAGGATGTTAGCGACGACGGACGCCTGGCTTCGAATCGTCGTCAGGATCCTGCGGCCTGACGGCCGCAGCTGTTATACCTGAATCTGCGCTCCCAGCTCGACCACCCGATTCGGCGGCAATCCGAAATACGCCGTCGCACTCTGCGCGTTCTTCGACATCAGCGCGAAGAGGCGAGCCCGCCACGACACCATCTGCCCCTCGGAGCGGGGCGCACCACGGGTTCGCGGTGTCACCACGAGGGTTTCACGTCCCAGGAAGAACGACACGTCCTGCATCCGCAACGCCCGCGTTGACATGTCGCCCGGTTCGCGCAGTCGCTCGCCCACAGCCACGAGGAGCGTCGGCACATCGGGGGATTCCATGAAGCCGTAGCGTGCGATCACCTGGAAGAAGCCCTCACCCATCGCCTCGACGGTCACGCGCTCCGCCTCAGGGACCTGTGGAATCTCGTCGCCCAACACGGTCATCATGATCACCCGCTCGTGCAGCACCTTGTTGTGCTTGAGGTGATGCAGCAGCACCGGCGGTGCCACGTTGGGAATCGAGGTCATGAACACCGCGATGCCCGGCACACGATGCGGCTTCCGCCTCGCGATGTCGGGCACGAAGAGATCGATTGGCAGCGACGTCTCGCGCAGCAACGACGTGACCTGGCGACGCCCCTTCTTCCAGGTGCTCATCAACAGGTACACCAGCAATGCGGCCGCGATCGGGAACCAGCCGCCATGCACCAGCTTGAGCATGTTGGCGCCGAGGAACGCGACGTCCACAATCACGAACACCGTCGTGATCGCTGCCACCCTCCACATCGGCCAATTCCACAACTTGCGCATGATCACGGCAAAGAGAATCGACGTGGTGAGCATCGTGCCCGTCACCGCAACGCCGTAGGTGGCCGCGAGTGCAGTCGACGAGCGGAAACTCACCACGAGGCCGATGCACGCGACCCAGAGTGCTGCGTTGACTCCCGGCATATAGATCTGACCCATCGCGGTGCGCGACGTGTGAATGATCCGCATCCGCGGCGCAAAACCGAGTTGCATCGCCTGTTGCGTGAGCGAGTACGCGCCGGAGATCAGCGCTTGTGACGCGACCACGGCCGCGCAGGTGGCGATCACAATCATCGGATAGAGTGCCCACGTCGGCACCAGACCGTAGAACGGGTTGAATGTCAGCGCGGTGACCGCCTCCGGATGCCCAAGCAGCCACGCGCCCTGGCCGAAATAGTTGAGCACGAGCGCCGGCAACACGACAAAGATCCATGCGATGCGAATGGGTTTCGGGCCAAAGTGCCCCATGTCGGCGTATAGCGCCTCGCCGCCGGTAATCACCAGCACCACGGTCGCGAGTACCGCGACGCCATGCCAGCTCTCCCGCATGAAGAACTCGACGGCGTACCACGGATTCACCGCAGCGAGCACCTCGGGCTGCATCATGATGCCGCGCACGCCGAGCGCGGCGATGCAGATGAACCAGAGCGTGGTCATCGGACCAAAGATCCGCCCGATGCCTGCGGTGCCGCGTCGCTGCACGGCAAAGAGCGCGGTGATGATCACCACGGCGATCGGGACGAGCCAGTTCTTGAAGATCGGCGTGGCGACCTCGAGGCCCTCGATCGCGCCAAGGACCGAGATGGCCGGTGTGATGACGCCGTCACCGTAAAGCAACGCAGCACCGAACAGTCCCACCATGAGAATCAGGCCGCGCCCCGGTCCAGGCTGTCCGCCCGGTCGCGCGAGTGCGAGCAACGCCAGGATGCCGCCTTCGCCGCGGTTGTGCGCCCGCATTACCAGGGCGATGTACTTGAACGACACCACGAAGTTGAGCGACCAGAAGACCAGTGACAGGATACCCAAAACGTTGTCGTGCGTGAGCGCGACGGCATGCGTGCCCTTGAAGGCTTCCTTGAGGGCGTACAGCGGCGACGTGCCAATGTCGCCGTAGACGACACCCAACGCGGCCACGGCAAGACCGAGCGTGGCCTTGCGCGTCGGCGGGTCGCGCTGATCGGTCACTGGTTGGGCGCGACGGCCGGTGCAGCGGACTTTGCAGCGATCAGCGAATCGACCACATGCACCATCTGATCAGCACTCATGCCCGGAAAGAGGCGGCCTTCGATCAGAAAGGTTGGTGTGGACGGAACGCCGAGTCGCACGCCCTCGTCATAGGACGCCTGGATCCGGCCTGCGAACTTCGCCGACTTCATGCAATCGAGCCACGTGGTACCGTTCGCGCCGATACTCACCGCAATCTCCTGCATGATCGGCACCGCGTCACTCTTCAGGCTCCACTCAGTCTGCCGAGCGTAAATGCCCTCTTCCATCGGCCAGAACTTCCCCTGCTCGTCGGCGCAGGCGGCAGCGTGCGACGCGACCCGCGCGTGACGATGCATCGCGAGGGGGAAGTCGCGATAGCGAAAACGGGCCTTGCCGGGATCAATGAGACGGGCCTTGATGTCGGGGAACTGCACGGTCGCGAAGGCGCCGCATCCCGGACACTCGAAGTCGGCGTACTCAGTGATCTCGATCGGCGCGGTCGCCGAGCCGAGCAGGTACCCTCGGAAGCCAGCGGTGTCGGCCGTGGTCACCACCGGGTTGGCCGGGATGCTGACGGCGCCGCCGGACATCCGGACAGCGATAAATGCACCCCCGGCAACGACGATCGCCGCGAGTGCAATGAGGAACGGCTTCTGCCCCTGCGCCATGATGCCTCAGGACGCGTCCGTTGCGAGCGCGGCCCCGCGCCAAGCGGGGTGCAAACGGACGCGCAAGTGTGAGATCTGCCGCGCTCGCGCCGCACATTGCTGCCTCGGCGCCGGCGCCAAAGGTAATGCCCGTGCGCCCCGATTTGCCTGGTCGAGAACGTTTTCGGTATATTGTGCGTATAGGATAGACACAGCTTGGGGCATGACGCCCCGCCAACAGATCCAGGAAGGTCAATGACGAAGAAGAAGGCGGCCCCCCGAACCCCGGCGATGCCAACGGTATACGACCAGGCTCGGGACGAGCTGTTCAGCCACATCCTCCGTTGCGGTGTGCTCGAGGCAGCCCCGGAGCACCAGAAAGAGTGGATGGACGACACCATGCAGTATCTGAGCGACCGCTACACCGACCTGAAGCCCGAAGAACTGATTCAGGTCCGTACGCTCGGCGAGCGATTCTGCCAGCCGGTCGTCCGTCGCGCCACCGGCAGCCAGGCTCCCGACGTCGATGCGCCGGAACCCGAAGCCGAGCCGGCCGAAGTTACTGCCTGAAACAGCCGGGCTCCTGGTGGAACGCCGCGGCCGGCATCTTGACGATGCCGGCCGCGGCGTTTGGGGCATGACTCGGCTACGGCTCGATGACGATCTCTGAGTGGATCGGGATGTCGGGGTTGAGCGACAGGAGCACCGAGCAATACTTCTCCAGCGACAGGTCGACGGCCCGTCGCGCCTTCGCTTCGGTCAGTCCGTCCCCCGCCAGCCGAAACGTCAGCGTCAGCTCCTTGATTCGCCTGGGAAAGTCTTCGGCACGCCGCGCGGTCACCTCGATCTTCAGCGACCGGAGCGTGACCTGCTGCTTCACGAGGATGCCGACCATGTCGGCGCCGGAGCATCCGGCTGCGGCGAGGAGCAGGGTCACCACCGGACCGGGGGCCACCACGCCGTCGCCATCGAGGGTGATGGTCGGGCCACCGGGCACGCCGCCAGTGAAGCGAAGGTCGCCCTGCCAGTCGAGGACACCATGTCTGAGATGTGGATCGGTCATCGAGTCTTGAGTTTCCTGAAAAATGGCTGGCTGTAGTCGTAGATGGCGTAGAGCGCGACCGCGCCGGTGGCCCATGCGAGGGGCTGCAGGTACCTGGAATCCAGCACGAACGCGAACAGGGTGAGCAGCTGCAACAATGTGACCACTTTGCCACCCGCTCGGGCCGGTACCGCGGTGCTGCGTCGTCGCGCGACCGTGATGCAGAACGCGACCGACGCCACAAGATCGCGGATGACCACCGCAAGCACTTCGAGCGGTGCAAGTTTGCCAGAGAACAACACCACACCGAACGCCGATGCCATGAACAACTTGTCGGCGATCGGGTCGAGCACGGCACCCACCTGTGACCCGCCCCAGCGGCGTGCGACCCAACCGTCGCCGAAATCGGTGAGCGCGGCCGCGCCGAGGAGCAGGAGCCGCGCGTTCAGGGTATCGACAAACGGAAACGCGATGGCCAACGGAATCCGCGCCAACGTGATGACGTCAGCACCCGAAATCCGGGAATGGCGGGAATGGCGGGCGGGTTTATCCGGACGCGAGGTCACCCGCGGAAACTACCCGACTGGAGCCGGACGCGCGTCGAGTACCCCTTCGGCGCGCGCCGCCGGATCGAGCGACTGTCGCGCCACCGCGTGCACGTCATCCGGCGTGACCGCACGATACGGGCGGCCCGGCTCGTCGAGCTCGATGAGCCCTTCCCCTCGGAGCCAGGCATCCGCGATCTCCGATGCGTACGACCCCGCAGTCTGGCGCGCAATCTCGGCCTGACCCGCAAGCATCGCCGTGGCACGCGTGGTCTCGTCGAGCGTCGGCGGCTCGGCGCGAAACTCGTCCAGCTCCTCGAGCATCGCTGCGCGCGCCTCGTCGAGGCGGTCGGGGGCGGTGGCGATGTAGGTGATCAGGGCGCCGGCGCGCCGGCGCTGCCACGACGACGCCATCACGGTGTATGCCAGCGAGCGTCGGTCGCGCAGCGCCTCGAACAATCGCCCCCCAAGCCCGCCTGCAATGGCGGCCCAGGCCTCGGCGGCGTGTCGGGCCGTATCGGTGCGGGCGGGCGCGGGGAACAGCATCGCAAACGCCGACTGCTGCCGATCGCGGCGCTCGACGCGGACGCCGTGATGGATGGTTGCACGGGGCAGTTCGTGCGCGCCGTCCGTCGCAGCCTGGGCACCCGCTTCGGCGAAGACTTCGGCGAGGTCGTCGGCCAGGCGCAACGGATCGGCGTCGCCCACCGCAACCACAGTGGTGCGGCCGCGTGCCAGGAGGCGCGCATGCCACGAGCGCACCGTTACTGGCTCAAGCACCGCGAGCGATGCGGGCGTACCGAGGGTTGGGGCACCATAGCCACGGTCACCGAACGCAGCGCCAAGGGCGAGCTGAAACGGAAAACGAACCGAGTCGTCAGCGACTGCGCGAGCGTCGTCGGCAAGCAACGCGCGCTCGATCGCGATCGCGTCATCGTCGAAGCGCGGTACCGTGAGCACGTCAGCGAGGAGCTCTGCAGCCAGGGTCGCGTGCTCCGACAGCACAGTTGTCCCGAAACCGAGTGTGTCTGCCCCGAGGCTCGCGCCGAGGACACCACCCAGCGATTCGAGCGCCAGCGCCAGTTGTGCGTTGTCGCGGCTGGTGGTGCCTCGGAGCATCGAGCGAACCGCAAGTGCGGCGAGTCCCGCCGTGGTCGCATCCTCCAGCTCGGTGCGACCGCGCCAGACGCCAAGCGTGACCTGCGGCACGTCGCCGTGCCTCGCCGTGAGGACATCCAGTCCGGGAAGCGCCACGTGGTGCACGGCATGGGCGGTCCGACGCACCGTGACGAGCGAAGGCATCATGACACGACGGGGAGTCGCCACCGGTGCGACCGGTAGCGGCCTGCGTGGCGCCGCACGCAACGCGGAACCGACGGTCTCGAGGTCGAACGCGGCAGTGCTCTGGCGCGGGAAGTACGCCACCGCTGATGCACCCTCGGGCACGAGTCGCGTCGCGACCGCGTCGCGAAGCGAATCCGGGGTCACCGCGAGGAGTCGGTCCTCCCGCCGATCGAGACGGGTGACGTCACCAGCGGCTTCCGACGCGGCAAGCGCGATCGCGCGTCCTTCGTAGCCTTCGAGGCCGCGCACGAAGCGCATCCGCAGCAGGGTTCGAGCGCGCTCCAGTTCGTCCCGATCGGCAGCGTGCTCGATCAGGTCTCGCACCGCGCCACCGATCACGCCCAGCGCTTCGTCAATTCGCGCGGGCTCGAGCTCAGCCCCGACGGCAAACACGCCAACATCGGCCGCACCGTAGTGCGACGTGTCCACGCCGCCGACCAAGCCCGGATCGCGCAGCAGTCGGGCCAGGCGCGCTCCGCGCCCAGCCGAGAGAAGCGCGGCTGCGAGTTCAAGCGCTGGCGCGTCGTCGTGCAACGGATGCACGCCGCGCCAGCCGACTACCAGGTCGGCCTGGGTGACGTCGCCGTCGAGCCGCCGGACGCGCAATTCTGGTGACGACACCTCGACCGGCCCGGTATCGAACGGTGCCGCGTCTCGACGCCAGTCGGCCCAGCGTGAGCGCAACATGTCGAGCGCCGCGTCTTCGTCCACGTCGCCCACCAGCACTGCGATCGTCCGCCCCGGGACGTAGCGCGACGCGTGATACTCGGCGACATCGTCGCGCGTGAATGCCTCGAGTGCGGCCTCGGTGCCGATCCGCCAACGCCGGAAGCGATGCTGGTCATAGAGCAATTCGTGCAGTGTTTCGCCGGCGACCGCAGAGGGAGAGTCGAGCTTGCGCCGCGCCTCCTGGACGATCACACCGAGCTCGCGACGGAGCTCTTCCGCATCGATCGAGGCATTGCGCACCGCGTCGGACTGGAGTGCCAAGGCGCCGTCGGCGTTTGCGGCAGGTACCGTGGCGAAATAGACGGTCCGGTCGTACGCGGTGTAAGCGTTGAGCGCCCCGCCGAGCGCCTTGGTGCGGCGCGCCAGTTCACCGGGACCAACCGTGGGGGTGCCCTTGAAGATCATGTGTTCCAGGACGTGTGACACACCGGCAATGCGGTCAGGCTCGTCGAGAAATCCCGCACGTACATACGTGACGACCGACGCCGCGGGCGCGTTACGTCGCCGCTGCACCAGCAGGGTGACCCCATTGGCAAGTTGTTCGCGCCGGAGGCCCTCGGTCGGGCGCGCGCTCACGCGCGCCCGCCGCTCCCGAGCGGTCGCACGCGCAACAGCACGAGCGCAACCACTACCATCGCAAGGCCATACGCCACGACGTGAATCAGCGCGGTTCCGTGCAATACCGGCTTTCCCGGCAGGATCAGGTGAAACGGCGGCAGCACGCTCCAGACCGCCTTGATCGAGGAAGAGATTGGCAATCCTGCGTCGACCATGCTCGAAATCCCCCGCTGCGCCTGGGCGATGATGAACACCAGCAACCAATCGCGTCGCGTAAACAGCGAGAGCAGGAACACCGACCCTGCAATAAGCAGGTATCCAACAGCGATCGTAACCATCAGGTCGCGGGTGATACCGAACCCGTTGCCGAATACGATATCGAGCCCGAAGCCGAAGAGCAGCGGCGTCAGCAACACGGCCACCGCGCCGAGGAGCCAGCGCTGCA